>CALLVG010000099.1 GCA_938010715.1 uncultured Saprospiraceae bacterium | reverse complement strand
GTACCGTCGAACCCAATTCGACGGGTAGTAGAACAGCAGATTATCTGCTTTTGGATTTGTTTTTTTCTAATAAAATGTTCCTCGAAAGGCGCGTAGTGCCGTCTCTGTTGGTAGAAATATTTCAAAAAAAAGAAAGATAGGCGCGTAGCGTCGGAACCGTTATTTCAAGTTTAATGGTGACGACGTTACGCGC
The DNA here is from genome assembly GCA_938010715.1 of uncultured Saprospiraceae bacterium. Taxonomy (GTDB): domain Bacteria; phylum Bacteroidota; class Bacteroidia; order Chitinophagales; family Saprospiraceae; genus JAGQWW01. Next base: position 12,942 of record CALLVG010000099.1, on the reverse strand, counting down.
CTTTTTTACTTGCCAATGTTCCAATGCTACCAACTGGATCGACGCTACGCGCCTATGTACCGTCGAACCCAATTCGACGGGTATTAGAACAACAGATTATCTGCTTTTGGAATTGATTTTTTTCTAAAAAAAATTCCGCTTGAAAGGCGCGTAGTGCCGTCTCTGTTGGTAGAAAAAAATTTCAAAAAAAAGAAAGATAGGCGCGTAGCGTCGGCACCGTTATTTCAAGTTTGATGGTGATGACGCTTCGCGCCTTTTTTACTTGTCAATGCTCCAATGCTACCAACGGGAGCGACGCTACGCGCCTATGTACCGTCGAATCCAATTCGACGGGTATTAGAACAGCAGATTATCTGCTTTTGGAATTCAATCTCCTCAATTAGCTTGGACATAATTTCGGATTCACAATTCAAAATCCGTTTTTTACACTTTCCTTTGCTCTGCCTTAAAATTTCTCGCCATACGCAGCGGCGGATGTCTGCGCTTTTTTGCTTTCTCGAATGAATTCGGGACACCTGATCTAAGAAAAAAACAATGGGTAAACTTACAGAAGAAGAATTGAATAAAAGTATTGAGTATTTACATGCGCTCAATGATAAATATGATGGAATCGGACAAGATTTCCTTCAATATATGGAAGGATTGGTTCATTCTACTGGATTGAAATATTGGGACTACATTCATTCTGATAGTTTGTTGGGATTACAAATTCCGCGTACAGATTATCCCGATGAAATCATTTTCATCACCTATCACCAGATTTGTGAGTTGTATTTTAAACTGATAAAGCAAGAGCTAAATCTGCTTACCAATTTAGAGACAAAAGAATTTCTCGACATAAATTCATGGTACAAACGAATTGGACGTGTCAACAACTATTTCAAACATCTTTGCAATAGTTTCGACATCATGAAAAGTGGAATGGACCCTCGAGAATTTAGAGCATTCCGAATGGCTTTGTTGCCTGCTTCTGGGTTTCAGGCGGTGGCATTTCGACACATCGAAATTATGAGTACCAATCTCAATAATTTGCTTGGCACTGAAAAAGGTGGCCAACAGGAGGTGCTCTTAGAAGAGATGTATCAACATATTTATTGGAAAAGTGGTGGTATTGATATGCGCTCTGGCAAAAAGACATTGACACTACTCGAATTTGAAAAAAAATATGATAAAGAGTTAATGCGATGGCTTAGAAAATATAAGTTTAGAAACATCAACTTCCTCTATAGTCGGCTTGATAAGGAAGCTAAAAAAGACAAAAAACTCATCGCGCTGCTACGCGATTTTGATGTATTGCTAAATGTACATTGGAAACTCAGTCACCTCATGGCTTCAAGTCGCCACTTACCCAAAGATGATCAGGGAACAGGCGGCACCAATTGGCGCAAATTCTTACCACCGAAATTTCAAAAAATAATCTTCTTCGAAACACTCTGGACTGATGAGGAGAAAAAGGACTGGGGAAAAGCTGGCGTCCTAAAAGCGTTTAAAGAAAATATTGAAAAGGGATGGATGAAGCCTAATAAATTTGAGGAATAGAGTTTGAGATTGTTTGATTGTTGTGTCCGCTGCGGCGGACTGATTGTTTGATTGTTCTTTTGTGAACTCGTCTGAGGGCAACAATCAAACAGTCAAACAATTTAACAGTCATAGTTTTTAAACCTAAGTACTCGAACTTCCAAAAGCCTCCGCACAAAAATCACCTCGCACAGCGCACACAATTCGCACTTTCGGGCATAAACATCAAGCGACCTGGTTGGATTGGATTTTTACAATTGGCACAATTACCAAAGTCAGGGTCATCTATTTTATCGAGCGATATTTTCAATTTTACTAATCGCTTTTGTGCAGAATGGAGGGATGCCTGAGCGACGCCTTTGTTATTGATAGCATCCATTCGGCTTACGCGGCCGAGGCTATTTTCGGGCGAAATTGGTTTGGTTGCTTCTTCTAATCTTATGATTTGAGCTTCAAATTTTTTGATATTTTCCAATATCTTCACTTTGAGGGATTTTCTTTCTTCTGCTGTCACTGGTTATTGTTTTATGGATTCCTTTCCAAATAAACATACAATTATCTTACCTATAATACGAGGGTATCTTTATCTTCTAACTCCAATAAAATGGCCGTATTGTTATCATTTGAATGATTCATACATTTCATTTTAATTTGGGACATTCTCAGTCCAAGTGGAAGTATTCTATTTTCCAGAATAGGCAAAATTGAACCATTAGGAAAAGGCTCCAAAACACCATCCGTACAAATCAGCAACACATCTCCTGTTGCTAACATGTCGAAATTCGTTACATCTGCATCTATCTTATCTTGACTATTAATCGAACGCGTTATCCAATTTTTTAGCGGATGTTTTTCCATTTCTGCAGTTGTTTTCAAGAGTCCCAAACCTCGTAAATCTTGAACCACGGAATGGTCTTTGGACTGCCAAACTACTCCGTTCTCTTTTAAATAATAAATTCGACTATCCCCCACATGTGTCACGGTCACTCCTTCGTTATGAAAGTAAACCATGGCTAAAGTTGTGTTCATTCCTTCTGCTGATGGGTCTGTATTAATGTAAGAAATAAAAGCCGCTTGTACTTTTTTAAGTAATTTATCAACTTCCAATTTATTGGTTGGCAATATGGATTTACTTTCAACCAAATCTTTAATCGTTTCAGCAGTTAGTTTACTCGCAACATCTCCTTTGGCCGCTCCACCTACTCCATCACATACAATATAAAGACCAATCCCCTCATTGTAATAAAAGAAATCCTCCTGTTCCGTTCGCTTCCCTTGATTGGTGTATGACTCAATTAACATCGGTGCTTTTTACGAAAATTAATCTTATATGTTATTTTGATATAAGGAATGGTTCAGAATTCTTGATTTCGCGAAAGCGAGAAAATTTTATTCTGAATAAGGAACGCTCAAAAATAAGTTCCCGATTTCAAAAAATTAGTGAAGGAAAAGTGATTGATAATGAGGTTTTTCGAGCTAATTTTTTGAATTGAAGAGGGAAGTTATTTTTTGAGTAATACTAAGAACGAAAGATTCTACAAAATCAATATTTTTTAACAAAAAATCGAACCGCAGATATACAAAACTCCAAAGAAAACTCATCTTTGACCAAACAACAAAAAGATGTCTGAAAAAGCACTCTATGATCAAATACAGGAAACGGTCACATTCCTAAAAAGTAAAACTGATTTCCAACCTCAGTTCGGAATCATCCTCGGTACAGGTTTGGGTGATTTGATAAAAGACATGGAAATCGAATTTGAGATTCCTTACGGAGAAATTCCACATTTCCCTGTTTCTACAGTGGAAAGTCACGAAGGTAAATTGCTTTTTGGAAACATAAATAAAGTGCCGGTGGTGGTGATGTCTGGTCGGTTTCATTATTACGAAGGGTACTCGATGAAGCAGGTCACTTTCCCGGTAAGGGTCTTGAAATTTTTAGGCATTGAGCGATTATTGATTTCTAATGTCAGCGGAAGTGTCAATGCAGATTTTGAAGCAGGTGATGTTGTTTTCGTTCGTGACCATATCAATTTACATGCAGAAAATCCATTGCGCGGAGAAAACGATGAGCGACTCGGTCCACGTTTTCCAGATATGCTTCATGCTTATGATCGCGAGCTGAATACGCTGGGCATTGTCACGGCTAAAAAACATGGTCTCAAGGCACACGAAGGCGTTTACCTCGGCCTCCAAGGGCCCAATCTCGAAACCCCTGCTGAGTATCGTTTTGCCAACATCATTGGCGCTGACGTGATAGGAATGAGTACAGTGCCAGAAGTGATTGTGGCTCGACACATGATCTTACCGATTTTGGTAATTTCACTAATATCTAACAAATGTTTTCCGATTGAAGAAATTAAAGTAACGACTATCTCCTCTGTTATCGAAATGGCAAATGCTGCTACTCCTAAAATGTGCGGAATGGTGAAGGATTTGCTGGAACAACTTTCTTAATTTTTTTATTGAACCATTTAAGGCATCTAAGAACAGATAAGATTTCAGAAGCGACCTGTATGGTTTAAAAAATTGAGTGTTTTGAATAAAGAAATCCTAAAACTTGCTGGCCCTAATATTTTGAGTAACATCTCGATTCCACTCTTGAGTACGGTGGATATTGTTTTGATGGGACATCTATCTGGGCTGCATATTGGTGCGGTTGGTTTGGGTTCTATGATTTTCAATTTTGTGTATTGGAATTTCGGTTTTTTGAGAATGGGAACAACGGGTATGACCGCTCAAGCCTTTGGTCAAAATGATGAAGAAAGCATTGCTCGTACTCTTGGACAGGCAATGTTGGTCGGTGCTTTGTTGGCCTTGCCAATGCTTATTTTTCAAAAGCCATTTGCAGAAATTGGGGCGTATTTGATGAATGTGGAAGGTGCGCAAGCCAATTTGCTTTTCGATTATTTTTATATCCGAATATGGGCAGCACCTGCGACCTTGGCTTCTTATGTCATTATGGGTTGGTTTTTTGGAATGCAAAATGCGATTTATCCACTCATTTGGACATTGGTAGCGAATGTGGTAAACATCGTTGCTAACTACGTTTTAGTCATGCATTTTGGAATGGAAGCAGGCGGCGTCGCACTCGGAACCGTCATTGCTCAATATTGCGGATTGGCGACTGGTGTCTTTTTACTTTTCAAAAAATATCCTTCTTATTTGAAAAAGTTGAAATGGGCAGCCGTTACCAAAATCGAAGATCTGAAATCCTTTCTCACTATCAATCGAGACATTTTTATTAGAACACTTTGTCTGACTTTGACCTTCTCTTTTTTCTATAGTAAATCATCAGCTGCGGGTGAAATGGCTTTAGCGGCGAATGTCGTTTTATTGCAATTTCTAAATTGGATGTCCTACGGTGTCGATGGGTTCGCTTATGCATCTGAGAGCATGGTCGGCAAATATTTTGGTGCAAATGACGAAACCAAAACTCGACAATCAATTCGTTTGACTTTTTGGTGGGGAATGAGTTTGGCAGCACTTTTTAGCTTAATTTATTGGATTTTTGGAATTCCGATTTTAGATTTTTTTACCAACGATCAAGATGTCATCGCAGAAGCAATACCTTATTTGATTTGGGTAATTTGTTTGCCACTCGTGGCCGCTCCGAGCTATCTGTGGGATGGCATTTATGTTGGAATGACGGCTGCCAAATCAATGCGAAACTTGATGCTAATAGCACTCGTTATTTTCCTCAGCTCTTATTATTTTCTGTATGAAAAATTGGGTAATCATGGACTTTGGCTGGCGTTGTTTTTATTCCTTTTGTCGAGAGGAATTGGGCAGTGGTTTTGGTTTAGCAGAAAAGGGATGAACCTAAAATAAAAACGAGCTCCCTCGTTACAAGGCAGCTCGTTTTATTACGTTCTTAGGAACGATAAATTAGTCTTGAATTTCTTCTACTTTTTTCTTTCCTGTTTGAACTGATTTCTCAAGTTCATCTAATTTAGATTCTGCATTTTTGATTGCTCTTTCTCGCTTCATGACATCGACTGCATTTGTCTTTCCTTCCGCTTTATCTTTTTCGAGCTTTTGCTTAGCCTTTTTGATTTTTGCTCTTCCGTCTTTTGCACGTTCTTCCCCTTTATTGACGGTGCGCTCGGTTCTAACTTTTCTTTGGCCTCTTTTCTTACGTGCCTCCATTGCTCTGTTTTGGCCAAACTCTTTGCCTTTCATTTCACCTTTATTCTTGCCATGTGCATTACCTCGATTTCCTTTATCCTTTTTGGCTTTTTTCTCTTTTTTTACTTTTCCAACGCCATCTTCTTCGTCATCATCATCCATGTCATCGTCGTCGTCCATGTCATCATCATCCATGTCATCATCGTCATCGTCATCGTCCTTTTCCTTTTTGGCCTTTTTCTCTTTTTTTACTTTATCTTTTTTACGCTTGCCTTTACCTCTTGACTCCTCTTGCATTTCGCCATCACCAGCTTCTGCTTGCTCTATTGTTTCATCTGCAGCCGCGCCACCTTTTTCCAATTTACTTTTACCTTTTTTGGCTTTGCCTTTCCAGTTTTTAGCATTGCCACGAGCCTTATCTCTTACTTCTTTAGCATCTTCTAAGGTCTGCTCCATTTGTTGACTTTTGCCTTTCCCCTTTCCATTACCTCGTTGAGCGATTGCTGTATCAGCAATAAATAGCATCATCAATGCCATCATTCCTAGTGAAAAAATCTTTTTGAAATTCATTTTTCTAAAGTTTAAATTAACGAAAGTTGTTTATACTGTTTCATTGATTTTTTAGAGAGGCATAAGTTTAAAGATCGAGTGCATTTAATGCAGCATCAAGATCATCAATTTTTGCTTCGATTTCTTTTTCAGAATTTTCAAGTGCTTGAGTTTGTGCTTCGACTTCCTCAACTACTGGTTCTGACGATGCATCAGATCCTGATGTTACGTTTGAAGAATCTGAAGTTCCAGAACAAGCAAAAATCGCAACACAAAAAATCGCTGCAAACAACAATTGGAAGGATTTGATTTTAGACATTTTAAAAAATTTATATTAAGAATAAAATATTATTTGCATTAAGACGCAAAAAACCTTCCATAAGTATCAATTATTCGCACAACGTTTATAAGTTTGATAGGTCAATTAACAAATCAGAGGATAAATATTCAATATGAATTTTTCAAACTGGCAAAAATACGGAGCAGTAGCTGCTACAGTTTTATTGGCTTTAGCCTTAGGCTACTACTTCAGCAACATTGTGGCGTATGTACTCATCGCTTGGGTATTGAGTATGGTCGGCCAACCTTTGATGGACTTTTTCTTAAAAAAATTAAAATTAGGGAAATTTAAAATCGGGAACAGCATTAGCGCAATTTTAGTATTGATAATTTTCTTTCTGATTTTGTGGGCATTGCTGTCAATGTTTATTCCTCTTATTGTGAAACAAGCTGCACAAATCGCTAACGTCGATTTAAATTCTATAACGAGAGCCTTGCAAGAACCAATCAATAATATCAATGATTGGTTTATCGCGCATGGACTTTCGGAACAAATTGCTTCTCCGGCAGATCAAATTAGGGAGACTTTTTTTTCTACTTTTAATCCGGGTAAAGTTGCTACGTTTTTTAGTTCTATCGTTTCGACCGCAGGTGGATTATTGATTGACTTATTTTCCATTGTTTTTATTAGTTTTTTCTTTTTGAAAGAGCAAGGGTTATTTGTCAATTTTTTAACCAACATCATACCCGACGAATATGGAGCACAAGTCAAACGTGCTATCGAAGATTCCAGCCAATTGCTAACTCGATACTTTGGTGGTATTCTTTTTCAAATCGTTGTGGTCACCACAGTCGTGTTTATTGGCCTTTCTATTTTTGGTGTAGAAAACGCGCTTTTGATTGCTTTTTTCGCAGCCTTGATAAATGTCATTCCATACGTTGGACCAATCATTGGAGCATCCTTTGGCGTTTTTGTGGTCATTACTTCCAACCTCGATGCTCAATTTTATCAACAAACATTTCCTTTGATTTTGAAAGTCGTCGGCGTTTTTGCCTTTATGCAAATGCTCGATAATTTTATTTTACAACCTGTTATTTTCAGCAATAGTATTCGCGCTCATCCGCTCGAAATATTCATTGTCATCTTGATGGGAGCAACGGTGAATGGAATCTTAGGAATGGTCTTAGCCATCCCAACTTATACGGTACTTCGAGTTTTGGCCAACGTGTTTTTCAGTGAATTTAGGATTGTAAAAACGATTACAGGGCGAATGGATCAAGAAGAGAGTGTATAATTTTAACAAATGAACATGGTCATCAGCCTCGGCAGACAAGTTCCGAATTTTCAGATATAAAGGGGCGTTAGCTCCGAAACCGTTTTTAGAAAAATGACTAAACCAAAACTTTTAAGCCCCGCGGCGGCGGGGCGTCACCGTTTGTTAAAATTTAACGGTGCCGGAGCTACGCTCCTAAATTGGTTGTTTTTAATGTTTTTCTACAAACCGAGCCGCCACTACGTGGCTTATTTACCAAAAAATTTAATACAAAGCTCTTACTTACTTTTCACCTGCTCTTTCAAAACCTCCTCCTGATGTTTGATTGACTCATGGTGAATCGCCTTTAAAAAAGAAGCAACAAATTCTTCGCTCAATCCCTTCTCCTTCCCTATTTCAACAGCTTTCATTAAAATCTCTCCCCAACGAGTTGGCTGCAAAATCGCGATGTTATTGGCCTTTTTGTATCGACCAATTGCTTCCGCCACTTTCATTCGCTTTCCTAAAATTTCAAAAATTTCTGCGTCAATGATATCAATCTCATGACGCAAATCTTTAATATCGGTAAGCGTTGCTGGATTTTGAAAATTCGCTTTACGAACATTTAAATCCTTAACCAATTCTCCATAAATGAAAGGCGTGATTTGCTGTTTTGCATCAGACAATGCATCGTCTGGCGATGGGTGAACTTCTGTCATCAAACCATCGAAATTGAGATCAAGTGCACGCTGAGCAACCGTCTGTAAAGTATCTCTCCGACCACAAATATGACTGTTGTCACAAATGATAGTCAAGTCAGGATACTTGGCCATCAGGTCAATCGGAATTTGCCACATCGGTGCATTACGATACATCGTATTCCCAGGAGAAGAAAAGCCACGGTGAATTACTCCGATCTGTTTGATCCCTGCTTTATAAATTCGTTCAATCGCTCCAATCCACAAACCAAGATCTGCATTAATTGGATTCTTGATTAAAACTGGAATATCTACACCTTCCAACGCATCTGCAATCGCCTGAACCGAAAATGGATTCACAGTCGTACGCGCACCTAACCACAAAACATCGATATCATGTTTCAATGCTTCGAAGACATGATCTTTGTTGGCGACCTCAGTAGTCACTTTCAGCCCCGTTTCTTTCTTTACTCGTTTCAACCATTTCAAACCCACTTTTCCTACCCCCTCAAATGAATTGGGACGCGTCCGTGGTTTCCAAATACCTGCACGATACAAATGAATGTTTTGCTCTTTTAACTGGTGAGCAGTTTCCATAACCTGCTCCTCTGTTTCCGCACTGCATGGGCCTGCGATGAGGAAGGGTCTTTCTTTTTCCCTGTCAATGAGGGGGGTGATGTTTAATTCCATTTTATTATTTTTTGACTTGAGCTTTATTGATTGTTGCGACTTCGTCGCTAATTGTTTGATTGTTAAATTGTTATGGACCTCCTGCTATTGAAAAAAAGAATCTTTCTTTAGTCCACCTCATTTTTAAATCCATTTCAAATTCTCCTTTATAAAGTTCGATATAAGTTCGAGGCGTTAATTTTTCTTCAATTTCTTTTGTCAATAAATCACACGATTCAAATAATGATTTTATAAGATGAAGGCTCTCTCCCTCTCTTGTTTTTTCTAGCTGAAGTTCATCTTCAAATGATTCCCAATAAGTATGCTTAATGAATTGTCCGAAATTTTCTAAATCCATAATACTCATTCCATGATCACCTTCTCCGTCAGCTCCATTGGAATAATGGGTAGTATCTTTAATTACAAAGTTTCTTTTAATGTATTTTTCAAGAGAGTAGAATAAACAAATTCCTCTACCTCTATAACGTTCAGCCATTTGAAAATCTACTACTGACAACTTCGTCAAAAAACCATCAAAAACAAATCCTCTCGTCTCGTCTTTTTGGATCTCCACCCAACCACCATCCAAATTATCAAACGTATCTCTTTGGTTTATGAATTCCTTTGAAATCACTTTTACCGTTTCACCATACTCTAAAAAACCAATCTTAGAACTTTCGACTTTTGGGGTATTTCTCACATTCAAACCACTTCGAGCATTTACATTTAATTCATCTCCAACCTGATAGGTTTGACAAAAAGCTAAACAAGGAAACAAGCAAAACGCAACAAAGAATAATCTCATGGTTTTAATATTAAATTGATGAGGCTATGATAAAGAACATTCGATTTTCTAACCATTTGAGATTCAATATCCCAGTTGTGTCATCCTCAAAAAGTATTTGACGGCCACCTTTTTCAATTTTATTTTCTATTTCAACAGAGAGTAAATTACAGTTTTTAAAAAATGACTTAACAAATAAAATACCTTCTGGTTGCCTAAGATTTGGAATTTGAAATTCTCTCGCTATACAATCAGTATATCCATGTTCAACATACTGATAACCTTTTATTGAAGTTAATATTTTCATGCTATGTGCTCCCTCTCCGTCATTTCCATTATCGTATGTTGTTTCAGGCGCATTTTTAAAATTATTAGTAGCATATTTATTCATTTCATCAAATAAACAAATACTCCAATGAGTGTCTTTTGAATCAATTTTCACCACTGGCAACTTCGTCAAATAACCATCAAACACATATCCGCTTATTTTACCCTTTTCAATTTCAACCCAACCTCCATCTAAATTGTCAAAAGTGTCTCTTTGACTTGTGAATTCTTTTGAAATCACTTTTACCTTTTCACCATATTCTAAAAAACCAATCTTAGAACCTTCGACTCCTGGTGTATTTTTCATGTTCAAACCACTTCGAGCATTCACATTCAATTCATTTTCAACTTGATAATTTTGTCCAAAAAGCAAGCATGGCAAAAAGCAAAAAATGATAATGAATATTCTCATGGTTTAAAGTTTTCAAAATAACAATCAAACAATCAGCGACGAAGGAGCGAAACAATCAAACAATCACTTTAATATCTTCCTTATCCGATTCGCCTCTTCAATCAATTCACTTATTTTATTAAAATCCTTTTTTATTAATAAAGTTCGAAATTTCGCAAGCGAATTAATGTGTTCATCTAAAACGTCCAAAACGTTGTCTCTGTTTTGTGAGAAAATTGGTGTCCACATTGCTGCCGATGATTTAGCAAGACGCACTGTGGAGCTAAACCCCCCACTCGCTAATTGAAAAATCGCTTTTTCGTTTTTCTCTTTTTCTAAAACTGTCAGCGCCAATGCAAATGAACTCAGATGTGAAATATGCGAAACATAAGCCGCATGCACATCATGATCAACTGAATTCATACGAATGATACTCATGTTCATCGACTCGTAAAGTTCCTTAACTGTTATGACCGCCGATTTGCTGCTCCCCTCTCCATCACAAATCACCGTGCATTTATTTTCAAATAAATTAGGAATTGCTGCTTCTGGGCCCGAAAATTCTGTTCCTGCCATCGGGTGTGTTGCCACAAATGATTTTCGATTAGGATGATTTTCAATGGCTTTTAAAATCGGAGCTTTAGTCGAGCCTACATCCAAAACAGTTTGCTCAGGTTTAATCAAATCCAACACCTTAGGGACTAAATCTATCAACGTATCTACTGGCGTGGAAATGATAATCACATCCGCTGCCGCCACCCCTTTTTCAAAAGATAAATCTTCATCTATTAATCTGCGTCGAACCGCTTTATCCAAATTCTCCTGCGAACGATCCACTCCGATGATATGATCTGCAAATCCGTTTTCTTTTAAACTGATGGCGATACTTCCGCCGATGAGTCCGATTCCTATTATTGTTACTTTCATAAGTTCAAATTCAAGTATCAAATTCAAGGGCAAACCAAATTGAATTTCAACTTGATTCTTGCTCTTGAACTTTTTTTATCCTCTTTATCGCTTCCTCAAAAACCGCCACTCCAGCACAAAGCGAAACACGAATATATCCATTCCCTTGCGAACCAAAAATACCGCCCGGGGTTAAGAACACATCTGCTTCGTACAAGAATTTATCAGACAACGCATATCCATCTTTGAAAGTTGACGGGGCTTTCGCCCAAACGAACATTCCAGCCCGATCTTTCGAATATTCACAACCCAATAAGTCCATGATTTCGAAAACTTTTTGTTGGCGTTTTTTATAAATATCATTCAAACCTGCAAACCATATATCTCCCATTTCTAACGCTTTTGCGGCAGCCAATTGCACTGGCAAAAACATCCCAGAATCCATATTAGATTTGAATTTTAATATCTCTGAAAGGTACTCCGCTTTACCTGCCAATAGACCTACACGCCAACCAGCCATGTTGTGTGATTTACTGAGGGAGTTTAACTCCAAACAAACATCCTTTGCTCCATCTGCAGCCAATAAACTCATTTGATTTTCATGCAAAACGAAGCTGTACGGATTATCATTACAAACCAAAATATGATGCTTTTTCGCGAAAGCGACCAATTGATCAAACAAGGCCGAAGTCGCCGCTGCACCCGTCGGCATGTTTGGATAATTGACCCACATTATTTTGACTTTCGTCAAATCTCGCTTTTCTAATTCCTCAAAATCAGGGAACCAATCAGCTTCGCGTAAATTGTATTCGACGACGGTTGCACCAGCTAAATTAGCAGTCGCTCGATAAGCGGGATAACCAGGATTAGGCACCAACACTTCATCGCCTGCTTCAAGGAAAGTTTGCGAAATATGCATGATTCCTTCCTTCGATCCAATGAGTGGAAGTATCTCCGAATTCGGATTTAAATCCACTGAAAAGTGGCGACCATACCATTCTGCAAACGCCTCTCTCAATTGGGGTGCACCTACATAACTTTGATATTTGTGAGCACCATCTTGCTGACTTTTTTCAATTAAAACCTCAATCGCCTCGGGCGGTGGCGGCAAGTCAGGACTGCCGATACCGAGGTTCAAAATATCTTTTCCACTCGCGCGCAAAGCGGCGATTTCTTTTAATTTTTTAGAAAAATAATATTCCTTGACCGTACTTATTCGAGAAGCGGGTTTGATAATCATTTATATAAATTTGGATTTCAAGATATTTCGGGAAATCGGGATTTCGAGATTGATTGTTCTCAAACTCTCAATCTCTCGCTCTCTCAATCTCTCGCTCTCTCACTCTAATCAAAATACTCCCCAATTCGATACCGCCCCAAAACATGTAAGTGCGTCGTAGCTTGCGATAATCTTCGAATAACTAAATCATAATCATCCGG
>CALLVG010000098.1 GCA_938010715.1 uncultured Saprospiraceae bacterium | reverse complement strand
GATACTTTTTTTCCGAGTGAAAATCTTCCAATTGGCATTCCTTCCTTTCCAGCGGCGTTTCATTTGGATGTAAATAATGATGGGAAAAGAGATTTGGTTGCTGCAAAAAATACAATCAACGGCGGAGAAGACATCAGAACTTCCTGGCTTTATTTAAATCTCGGGACAGAGGAGTTTCCCGAATTTTCTATCCAACAAACTGATTTTCTTAATAACCAAATGCTTGATTTCGGCTCTGGTAGCAATCCTGCTTTTGTTGATTATAATGCTGATGGTTTAATTGATTTGGTCGTTGGAAGTGAAGGTGAATTTGATAGGTTGGAAGGAGCAAATTCAACTTCAAAATTGGTGCTTTTTGAAAATGTTGGAACAATTACCAATCCCATTTTTGAATTAAAAGATGAAAATTGGTTGAATTTAGAAAGGTTCTCTAAATCAGGAGGAGGAAATGATTTTGGTTTTTCACCAAGTTTTGGAGATTTAAATAATGATGGATTTGATGATTTGTTGGTCGGTAGTTTGGATGGAGGATTTTTTTATTTTGAAAACAAGGGCATCTCATCGACAATGGATTTTAATGCACCTATTATCAAGTTTCAAAATATGGATGTTGGGAGATTTTCTTCGATTGAAATAAGAGACATGGATGCTGATGGCTTGAAAGATTTGATTATCGGAGAGCAAAACGCAGGTCTAAATTTTTATAAAAATATTGGAACGGCTGATAGTCCTGCATTTGAACCAGACGAGGACATCGCTCCAAACAGTAGCTTTTTTGGGAAAATTGATTTGCGAGAAAACGGATTTCAAACTGGATTTGGAACGCCTGTTTTCGTAACCAGTGGCAACAATGAATTTTTAGTAACTGGAAATGAATATGGTTCTATTAGAAGTTATGGACTGAATGATGATTTCTCGGTAGCATGGCCTCTACAAGATGGAAACATTGGAAAAACCTTTAATGGCCTAAGAACGGTTCCCGATTTTGCAGATGTGGATGGAGATGGATTTTTTGAAATGGTCGTTGGAAATTATCGAGGTGGCCTTACTTTTTATAAAACTGATTTTGTAAATAATACGGTTGGGACAGATGAAATTTCGAATGAACCTACCATATTGATTCTGCCAAATCCGTCAAATGAGGCATTTCAGATTCAATCTGAATTGAAAGGAATTTGGAAGTTATTTGATGTGAGTGGTAAGATTTTGAATAGTGGAAAACACGATGGTTTTTCTACAAAAGTTTCAACTGCTGAATATGCAGAAGGTATTTATTTTATAAATATTATTTCAGGAAAAGGAAAATCTTTTTCTGAAAAGGTTTTGATTCAACATTAATTGAAATAATGGCTTTGGATTGGTGGAGGGGATTCGTGAATACCCTCTACGAAGGACTTATCATAACTACCGATTTCCAAAAAGTAAACTGCCGATTCTGACCATCGTGCTGCCTTCTTCACAGGCGATTTTATAGTCACCAGACATGCCCATACTTATTTCTTTAAAGCTATCATCCTTTTCAAAATGTTCATTTTTGAGGGTTTTAAAAATGGAATTTAAAACCTGAAATTCCTTCCTAACCTGTTGATTATCAGAGGTAAACGTGGCCATTCCCATCACACCAACGATTCTAATATTTTTAAATGTACTAAAGGTGTCATTGGTAAGAATTGATTTGGCTTCTTCTAAATCTAAACCAAATTTTGAAGATTCTTCTGCCACATGAAATTGCAATAATATATCAATAACTCTTTCGTTTTTTGCAGCTTGCTTATTGACCTCCGCCAATAATTTCCAACTATCAATAGAATGAATCAGTGAAACAAATGGAGCAATGTATTTGACTTTGTTCGTTTGTAAATGACCAATCAAATGCCATTGAATGTCTTTCGGCAACGCTTCATGTTTTTCGACTAATTCTTGCACTCTGTTTTCACCAAATACTCGTTGCCCCTCATCATACATTTCTTGAATTTGTGAAATGGGTTTTGTTTTTGAAACGGCCACCAGTCGGGTATTCGTTTTAGCTAATTCACTCAATATTTTCTTTCTCATATTAAAATATCCTTTTATGCGATTCGTTCTTCAATTAAATCCTAAAAACATGATGAATAAAAAATTCAAAAGAGCAGCCATTCAACGAAAATTTGCTGCCTTTTTATTAACCGTATTATCGGTATTTGGTTTGCTGAGTTTACTTTTTATCCAATCTGAAAGCGGTTCTTTTTTTGAAATTGCAGAGGCGATAAGTGCTATTTTTTCAAGTTCAAATGAAGATGCGGCTTCAACCAATTATCCCTAATTTTTTCATTTCTTCTTGAGTATGTGCCTGTAAGTCAGGGAAAAATATATTAAAATTTTTATTAAGTTCCTCAGTATGATCGAAAATTGATTCGATGGAACCTTCCAAAAATTCTGGTTTAGAAACGCGCTTCATAACTTTTTCAACCGTGAATTCTATTCCTTCCAATTTCCCATAATTAGCCAACCAATTTTCTCCAATCATAATGGGTAATTTTGTAGCCATCCGAGGCGGTATATATTTGAAATTTTCGTTCAATATACGATAGGCTCTTTTGGTGAAATCCTCAAAAGGCTCGTCAGTATATCGCTCCCAATTATTGATCAGATAATAATCGTAAAAAATATCTAACAAAACAGGTGCGTATTTTCCGTGAGCTGGATTGAGCAGTTTTGTACTTTCTTTTACTTTTAAATGTTGGTCAGTAAAACTATCGATCTTGCGATGAAGCATGATGCCTTTTTTGATATCGGCAGGGTAATTTGCCACCTGTTTATTGGAAATAGAATCCGCAATAAAATTGCCTATCAAAACCTGCTCATTGGTACCCGACAGAAAAATATGCGCAAGAAAATTCATAAAAGAAGAAATTAGATGCGAATAAAGTATTTTATTTGGGGTTTGATACTATATACTTATGAGTTTAACCACGAGTCAAATAAAATTTCTTTCCAGTTTAGGTCAAAAAAAGTTTAGGAATTCCCATTCATTGTTCACAGTGGAAGGGGTGAAAATGGTGGAAGAAGCTATCAATCAATCAAAAATAAGCATTGATTCCATTTATGCAACTTCGGATTGGATTGGTAGAAATGGATTTTTGATGAACGATGCTTCGCTGAAAATCATTGAAATAAAAGAAAAAGAACTTTCTCGTATTTCAAATTTGAAGAATCCTAATCAAGTGTTTTGTGTTTGCGAACAACCTAATCATTCAGCTGGTAAAGCATTGATTGTCAATGATTTAACTTTGTATTTGGATAGAATCAAAGACCCTGGAAACTTGGGAACTATTCTCAGAGTTGCTGATTGGTTTGGTATCAAACAGGTCATTTTTTCTCCAGAAACGGTTGAGGTGTTTAATCCAAAAGTGGTTCAATCTACGATGGGTGCTATCTTTCGAGTGGATATTTTTCATATAAGTTTTGAAAAGTTATTCGAATCCCAATCAAATTTGAATTATTATGCTGCTGTGATGAATGGAACAAACGTTTTCAAGACCAAAAAAGAAAAGAATTCGGTCATCATAATTGGTAATGAAAGTCATGGTGTTTCAGATGAAATTTTAAAATTGGTAAAAAATAAAGTAAGTATTCCTGCTCCAAAAACAGGCGGTTCTGAATCCCTGAATGCAGCAGTAGCAACTGGAATAATTTGTAGCGTATTTCGCAATATATAATATGAAAATACTAAAAGTAGGCATAAAGAACTTGAATTCACTGAAGTTAGAAACGACCATCAATTTTGATGAACCTCCCTTCTCAGATACTGGTTTGTTTGCGATTGTCGGAGACACAGGCGCGGGGAAAACGACCTTACTCGATGCTATTACTTTGGGACTTTATGGACGAGTGGCAAGGGCTGCTTCGCCAACTGAAGTGATGTCTTATGGCACAATTGAAGCACTGGCCGAAGTGACTTTTGAAACCAATACGGATTTGTACTTGGCAAAATGGTCGATTTACAGAGCAAGAAAAAAAGTGGATGGAAAGATTCAAGGCCCAAAAAGAGAATTGTCAAGATGGAATAGAAGAAAAAAGGAGTTTGAAATAATTGCAGAAAAAATATCTGAAGTCAATAATAAAGTTGAAGAAGTTTGTGGTTTAGATTATGTTCGTTTTACAAAATCTGTTTTGTTGTCGCAGGGTGATTTTGCTGCTTTTTTAAGGTCAAATGAAAGTGAGCGAAGTGGCCTTTTGGAACGGATCACTGGTACTGAAATCTACTCCAAATTATCTGAAAAAGCATTTGAAAGAAAAAAGGACGAAAAATTGAAATTGGAGCAGCTGGAATTACAAAAAGACGCACGAAAAGCTCTAACTCCAGAAGAGGTGAAAGAGATAAAATTGGACTTGAAAAACATTCAGAAGGAAAGCGAAGATTTAAAGAAAAAATACAATCAAGAGAATGATATTTTGAAGGCATTGGAGCAGCTACAAAAGATTGGGCTTGAGGAGGAAAATCTGATTTCAAAAAAAGAAAATTTATCGAAGCAACGCAGTGAATATTCAAGCGATTTTGAGCAGTTAGCTTTGAACAAAAAGCTACTTCCTTTACGCACTGATTTTGCAATTTTTCAAAAGGAAACTGCTGCGATTTCTGCTATTTGGTTGAGTGATAAATCATTGAAAGCCAAAGCATTAGAAGTAAAAGAAAAGTTGAATTCACAATCAGAAAAATTGGTGGAGTTGGAAACTTCTTTAAAGACATTGAAGAAAGAAGACCAAGCCAAAAAAGCATTGTTTGATCAAGTCATTGAAATGGATTTTAAGCTTGAAAAGCAGGGCAATCAAGTTGACGAGTTAAAGGCTAAAGTTACTGAAATTGAAACTCAAAAAGAAGAAGAAATTAAGGTTTTATCACAAGTAAAAGAAGGGCAAAAAATTATAGAAAATCAACTGATTGAATCTAATGGTTGGTTGGCAGAAAATAAGCAGTATGAAACGATTGTGGAAGCGTTCCCAAGTATTGAATCAAAAAAAGGAGAGCTGGCTGAAATTTGGCGAAATATCAATCAACTTGAAAAAGATGAAAAATTATTAAAAATTGAAAATGACCGTCATAAAAACGAACTTGAAATAGCCAAAAAGAATCTTGAAAAAACACAGAAAGAATTAAGCAATTTCGATGAAAAATTGAAAGAATTATTACCTGATAATTTTGTTGAAAATGAGGGCGATGCAGTTAATCTTCTGAATAATCAAATCGAAACACTAACCGAGCAAACAACTCATATCAAACGATTTATGAGTTTGGTGGAGGACTATAATATTTTAATAAAAGACTTAAACGAGCAAGAAGAGCGACTCGAAAATTTGAGAAGTCAAGAATCAATTACCAATGTGAAATTGATGAGTTCGCTCGAAATGATGGATGCTACACAGAAAAGATTAGATTTCAAAAAAGAGATTTTTGAACAGCAAAAATTATTGGCGAGTTATGATAAAGATAGAGCCAACCTCAAAAAAGGAGAGGCTTGTCCATTGTGTTTTTCGACGACCCATTCTTTGGAAGACCATGATTTGAAACCTTATGTCAATGAGGCAGAACAAGAGTATGAAACGGCGAATGAACAACATGAAGCGGTTTTACAATCACAACGTGTATTGGTCAGTGAGTTGCAAGAAATACAATTTCAAATTGATGAATTGGTCGGGAACGACATTCGAAAAACGAGTGGTTCAATTCAAAAGCATTTTGAAAAAATAACAAGTTTTGAAGGCCGGTTTGTTGAGATTTCTGATTCGATAGACTCCAATGTTTACCTCCTGAGTCATGGGGCATTAATTCTCAAAAAAATTGAGTCTATTGAAATGTCAATTGCTAAGTTGAGACATGAAAAAAGTCAAATTGAGAAAATACATCAAGCCTCAAAATTGGTCGCTTTACGCGAAAAAGAAGAATCAAAAATTTTCCAAGAATTAGATAAAAAAGGAATCATTTTTCAAGAGAAATTATCCAGTTTAGAAAAACAAAAAATTGCTTCTGATAAAATTAGAAAAGAGAAAATTGGTCAACTTGATAAACTGCTCAAGTCGTTTGGTTTATTCTTCGAAAAGGAAACTGCAAGGCAGATGTTCAAGGATTTAAATGAGAAGAAAGAACAATATGAAGTGAAGAGTAAATCTGCGATTAGTGACACTAATCAACTGAAAAACAAGGAAATAGAAATTAAAGAAAAATCTAAATCAATTGAAAAAATTGAAAAACAATTAGAAAAGGAAATGGAGCAACTTGGCAAATTGGCTGGACAATTGGAGAAAGAAATGAAAGAAAGAATTCAACTTTTTGGTAATAAAAGTCCAAAAGTAGAAAGAGCAAATTGGGATGCATTACTTTCTGAAAAGGCAGAAAAAATAAAAGAATTTAAAGAAGAAATTCAAGAATTAAAACTTGAATACCAATCAATTAACGAACAGTTGAAAAGTAACCAAAAACAAGTAACGGGTTTCCAAAATTCTATATCAAAATTGGAGAAAAAACTGAAGGCTGGAGCTGAAAAGTTAAGCATTAACTTGGCAACGCTTTCAGAAATAATTTTGTCAGAAGAAAGAGTCGAACAACTCGAAATCTTAAAGGAAGAGTTGTTGAAAAAAGAAATTGAATTGGAGCAAGAGGAAGTGAACTTGAACAAATCAAAAAAGGAATTAGAAGACAAAACCAAAGATGCATTACCATTAGCGGAGGTTCGAAGTTCCGTTTTTGAAATCAAAAATCAAGAAGAAACTATCCTTAAACAAATAGGAAGTTTGACTCAAAAATTAGAAGACCATATAAACATTGAAAAGGAGTTGAAAGGATTGCTCGAAGCAATCGAAAAGCAGCGTTTGGAATCTAATCGTTGGTCGGCGTTGTCAGATATAATTGGTTCTTCAGATGGTAAAAAATTCAGAGCATTTGCGCAAGGTTTGACTTTGGAAAAATTGGTGCAACTCGGAAATCAACATTTAGATAAACTGGATGGGCGATACGAAATTCAGAAAAAAGATAATGAAAATCTCGAATTAGAAATCATTGATACCTTCCAAGCAGACAATGTTCGCTCAATGAATACTTTGTCTGGTGGTGAAACCTTTTTGGTGAGTTTAGCTTTGGCATTGGGTCTATCCGATTTGGCTGGAAAGAACACACAGATTCAATCTTTATTCATTGATGAAGGATTTGGCACATTGGATGAGCAGAGCTTAGACACAGCCATCTCTTGCCTCGAAAATTTGCAATCTACTGGTAAAACAATTGGCGTTATCTCGCACGTTCCGGCGTTGAAAGAACGTATTTCTACTCAGATACAAATGGTCAAAACTGGAAATGGATTCAGTGAAATAAGGTTGGCGAATGTTTTTTAGAGGTGAGAGTTTATCCTTCTTTTAGATTTTCAAAAAAGGAAAAAATCGTAGTTCCGTAATTGCGTTTCTGGACGAAATGTGGGTTGGCTTCAAAGTCATGATTTGGATTATGCTCCATGACGAATGTACCGTTCTCTGCCAATAAATTGTGTTTGAAAATTAGGTCTGGAATCTGTGGTAAATTTGGAAGCGGGTAGGGCGGCCCTGCAAAAATATAATCATATTGCTCCTTACTCAAACTCATAAACTTGAATACATCAGCTTTAATTATTTTTATAAAGTCCTCAATTTCAAGGGTTTTTGCAGTTTGGTTGGTGAATTTTACACAACCATAAAATTTATCAACGTAGGTCACATCAGTGCAACCACGCGAAATAAATTCATAACTATGATTGCCTGTTCCTCCAAAAAGATCCAAAACTTTCAGCTCAGAAAAGTCGAATTTATTCATTAAAATATTGAATAATCCTTCTTTGGCGTAGTCTGTTGTTGGGCGAGTAGGCCAGTTTTTAGCTGGCGGGTCAAACCTTCTTCCTTTAAATTTTCCACCGATTATTCTCATAGTCTTGGGTCGTTCGTGTATGCTCTAAAATTCAAAAGATTAAAATATTGGTAGGGTTTTACGTGGGTCAAAAATTTATGGCCTGGCTTTATCAATTCGTAACTATTTAAGAAATCTATATTGGGAACATAATTTTTTAGTGCTTTTAAATATTCCGAGTCACTTTCAACGCCACCAGCTATCCATACTTTCTGCTGATTTTGGTTTAAGCCAAACTGCTGAAAAATTAAAAGCGTAAAATATACCACGTCTTTTCCAGTGGTAATTTGAAAACTATTCATAATTTTCAATTTGCCTTTGTTCAAGAGAATAATATCAACCATACCTTTTGTAAAATTCAATAGCATGCTGTGTCCTTCCAGTGTAGCTTTTGTTTTTAGAAAGCTATTGAGTAGCGGAGTTGTAGAATGATAAAAAGTGATATTTTCATATTTATCAATAAAAAATTCACGGATATGATTCGGCATTGAGAAAACAGTACAAATTTTTTCGGAAGGGATATAGTCCGTAAAAGTGCCTTCGTTTACGGGTACCTCAACGAGATTCTTCAGATAATGTCGATCTTCTTTTGCTTGGTAGAGCTTTTCTGGAATTAAAGTGTAAGCAAAGGTTGAAAAACCAATATTTACATGTTTGAACTTCAATCCCAATAAGGGTTCATTGGTAAATGCAGACTTAAAGTTTTGAATTGGATCCAAGACATTAGACTCAAATTCCCAATGTTTGAGTGCCAACAAAACGTCTCTTGAATCCACCACTGCAAAAACTAAACTGTCCATCCCGAGTAGGATGGACAGTTCGTAGAATGCAGCATTTTCGCTCAATAAGCTACTTTCAACTATTTCTTTTACAATCATTCCCAGTTACCAGAGGTGTTTGGTTTAGTCATATCTCCAAATTTGATAATAGCATTTGGATTGTAGTTGTCATCATATTTTGCAAATCTTGGGTCTGCAAATTCACCCATAAAATTTGATCTTTTGGTTCCAACTTCAACAACGTGTACCAAAGTATTTTGGTAGGTGGTTGTATCTGCTTTGATATCAAAAGTTTTTCCATCAGTGAAAGGAATTGACGCTAAGTCATCATATTTAAAATTAAGTTTCGCCAAAGAATCTTTAGCAGATTTTTCAATTTCGGTATAAATTACTTTTCCGCCAGTCGGGTCATCTGGGTCACCTTCTACTTTCGTAATTTTGAAATTTCCAGAGTCCAAAACTTGTTTTAAAGTATCAAAGTTAGGTGCAAACTCTCCAGTAATCGCTCGGTAATATTCTTGAGCTTTTCTGATTTTAATTAGTTTATCAACTACAGCAGTTTCTCTCAAGTCTTTTTCTGCTTGAAATTTTACTGGCTCTTGAATTGTTCCGTAAAGAACATACGCAAGAAATATGGCCAAAAAGACAAATAGAAGATTAATTGCAATTCTCATGATCTCGGTTTGTTTTGACGAGTTTTATGTATAAAGTTATGATTTTTCAATCTCGCAATTTTAGGACTTTATTTCGAGAATGATAAAAATTTTGATGAATTTCTTGAAATGGTTGAAATCCTTCTCTTAATCAGATTCATTTTTTTTTTAAAAGGTTGGTTTATTGGGTCATTTTTACAAAAAAAATAAGTTTGAGGAGTTGAAAATTGAACCTTCAACTTTCTACTAAAAAAAAGGTTCTTAGCCAAATTCCATGATTGAAGTCAGTTCAAAGTTGAAAATTTCTTTTCCCTAACGGGCTATATATTGTCAACTTCGACCTGACCACGGAATTTGATCGAAGAACGAAAATAAATAGTCGTACAGGAATACCTGCACGACTATTAGAATAAAATCTACTTATATGTTTATGAAAAAAAATCTTAAGGAATCAAAACTGCGTCCACTGCATGCACAACTCCATTTGCTCCTTGCACATCTGTAATAATAATATTTACGGATTGTCCGCTACTAGTTTCTAATTTTGCTCCATCTGATAAATCAACAGTCAGCATTGAGCCGCCAACAGTCATAACTTCTTGATTATCACTTAGTTGCGTTGATTGAACATTTGCTCCAATTACGTGGTAATCAAGGACTGCCTCCAATGTTGCCACTGGAATATCAGCTAAACTGCTCCAATCTGGATTAGAATCAAGCAATGCAACAAATGCATCATTGGTCGGTGCGAAAACGGTAAATGGTCCAGCACCTGTTAAAAATGAAACATAATCGATCGTCAAATCATCTCTCGTCAACGCAGAAACTAAGATTGAAAAATTATCATTGTTTAAAGCGATATCTACTACGCTTGGCGGTAACATCACTTGGTCGATGATATGAACTGTTCCATTAGTCGTTTCAACATCAGTCGTAATTGGTGTAGCAGAACCGTTGAATTTTACACCACCAGTTACATCAACTTTTAAGCTAATTGATTCCATATTTGGGCCTTCAGCCAAAGTTGGTACATAAGAATCTGTGAGGTCTCCTGACTTTACATCGCCACTTACAACGTGGAATTTCAAAACATTTGCGAGTGTAGCATTGTCTATATCACTCAATGAGTTCCAATCTGGATTAGAATCCAACAGTGCCTGAAATGCGTCATTTGTTGGTGCAAAAACAGTAAATGGTCCATCACCTTGCAACGCGGATACAAGTCCAGCTTGGGTTAGAGCTTCTACCAAAATACTAAGATTTTCTGCGTCCATTGCTGTTCCGACAATATCTTTAGTCTCTGGAGTAGGGTCAATCGGTTCATCCTCTGTACATGAAGTGAACATAAATGAAGTGGTCATCAATAGACCGAAAAAGAATAATTTGAAATTAGACATTAATTGGATGTTTTTTATTTAGTAAAAATAATGATTTTAACAGATCAGATTCTGTCCGTAAATTCTAGAGAGGGTCTAAACATTACAAATTGTAAAAATGTTTAAAAGTTCTTATTACTAAATATGCAGATACTTGGCAGGAGGTTGCCTGAGAGGAGAATATTTTAGTTTTTTCTTTGAAATGTAGCTTTCGGATAGTTTTTATACTTTGAAATCAGCTTTTTTCTACCAAAAAATGAATAAAAAATAAAAGCGGAAAAAAGAGAAATCAACCCTTCTTACCGCTTCCATTACAAGTTTTGCAGGTGTTTTTTTCGCCACGGGTTCCTTGCCAATATCCTTTTCCTTTGCAATCTTTACAATTGTTTGCATTCATTCCAAAGACAATTCCTTTTAGTAAAAAGAAAGCGATTAAGAAGATTATGGCAACCCCGATGATTTTGATTAGCATTTTTGTTTTTTTTTAGAATAAAGTCTAATTATTGCCGACACAAACAACTCGCCTTCATACAACTCTCCGTCTGCATATAAAAAGGATAAGCATTATTGCCACCTTCCATTTCAAAGTAAAACTGGGAGCGTTCTTGGCTGTCATTTCCAATTTCGTTCATGGTATCACAATCATACAAACGACCGTTGAGCATCGTTTGAGAAAGCGATTCGGTATTCAAAATGTTCTCCAATGGATTTTGTTCCATGATGAGTAAATCAGCCAGCTTCCCTTTTTTGAGCGAACCGATTTGATGCTCCATACCCAAATATTTTGCGCCATTGATGGTCGCACATTTTAGGGCTTGATGATTGCTCATGCCGCCTTGCTGTAGCATCCATAACTCCCAATGAGCGCCCAAACCTTGCAACTGACCATGTGCGCCCAAATTGACGTTCACACCTGCAGATTGCAACTTGTTTAAACTTTTTGAAGTCAAAATATGACCGTTTTGATATTCTTCATTTGGAATCATGGTACGGTGCCTAGCACGTGAATCAACCACTGGTCGCGGAGTGAATTTCAACAATCGTTCTTTATCCCAAACATTGGTATTTTGATACCAATAATATTCGCCATTGACGGAGCCATAATTCACGACAAGGGTAGGAGTGTTGTGCACATCAGTTGCCTTCCAAAGATTAATTACATCATCATAAAGCGGCGCAACTGGAATATTATGCTCGATGCCCGTGTGCCCATCTACCACTTGTGTCATATTATGATAGAAAAAAGAACCACCTTCAGGCACGACCATTATTTCCAATTCTCTGGCTGCCTTCAGAACTTGTTGTCGCTGATTTCTTCGCGGTTGATTATAACTTTTCACAGAAAAAGCACCGTATGCTTTAGTTCTTTTGATAGCGGAGTAGGCATCTTCATAACTATTCACCACGGCTTTGAAATCTCCATCTGCACCGTATAAAATTGTTCCGGTAGAGAACAATCGAGGACCAACCATATTCCCATGTTTTATCATTTCAGATTGACTAAAAATCATTTCTGAATTACTCGATGGGTCGTGCGCAGTTGTAACGCCGTAAGCCAAATTTGCATGGTATTCCCATTGTTTTTGAGGCGACAATCCATACCTGAAATTTCCCAAATGACCATGTACATCAACGATACCTGGCATGATAGTTTTTCCAGTACAATCAATCACATTGGCTCCAGAAGCAGCAGAAATGTTTGCGCCAACTTCTTCGATTATATTGTCTTTTATTAAAATGCTTCCATTCTCAATTACCTCATCGCCTTCCATCGTAATGATGCGCGCATTTTTCAATAAAATCGTTTGATTTGGTTTGTCAGATTCAACTTCCAAGTTTACAATCACACCCGCCGAATCCATCGGTGGAATACTATCCACTGCGCCATTTAAAAACAGAAAACGGTTTGTTAATTTATCTGTAAAATATTCGTTTCCAAGTGTCCAATGTAGTTTTTCGCTATCGCCTGACCAGTGCAGATTGATACCGGCATCTTTCGCGACTTGAGAAACTGGAACCGATTTAGCATCTTTCGAAAGGCTAATCGTTTTACCTGTTTTTGGAAAAGGAGCGATATAAACTTTAAAAAGCTCTGACCATGCAATCCACTCATTATCAGGACTTAAGGAGAATTTTTGAGCATATTTTGCATCGATATGCTTTTTCTCATCATTACCATTTAGGTCAACGGATTCGTAAGATTTGGTTAGGTTTCCAAAAATGAAACCACCTGTTTGGTAATAGATTCTTTTTCCGTTTTTACTAAAAATAGGGTACTCACCTTTGTCAGTGATTTTGGTCGCCTCACCTCCATTTGATGAGACTAAGTACAGACCTGGGTTTTTACAATAAGTATATCCTTGATGATGATTTCCTCGTGTTTTTTCAAAGACAATTCGATCTCCTTTCGGAGAAAAAGAAGGGTTGCGATAAATGCCTTTTTTAGTGGTGATTTTTTTTGCACCACCTCCGCTTGCACTTGCCACCCAAACCGCACCCATGTTTTCATCATTCCAAGTGACATAGGTTATTTTAGAACCATCTTTTGAGTAGGTTGGCTCAAACTGAAAATCACTTCCTTTGATCAATCTTTTGGGTTTGCCATTTGGAAGATTTACTTTCCATAAATATCCAAGTGCGTTGAAAATCGCTGACTTGCCATTTGGAGCAGTGACAAAGTTACGTAATACTTTTACTTGAAATTTTTCATCAAAAGCATTGTTTTTAAATTCAAGTGTTTTGGCAACTTTATGCTCAACAGAGACAGAGAAAGGAATCTCTGTTTCAGTTTTTGAATTGGTATTGACTTTCCAAATTTTTCCTTCTTTTCCCCAAATGATAATGTTCTGGTTATCAGGCATCCAATCAAAGCCAGTGTATGCTCCAAAAACCGCCCAAGCTTCTTGCTGGTCTTTTGCCAATCCATCAAAGACGGGCATCTCAATCCCTGATTCTAAATCATGTGTAAACAGGACAGATTTTGTTCTGACCCTTCTTACAAAGGCCACTTTTTTACCATCAGGAGAAATCTGAGGACGGCAAGCACCACCCGGGCCAGTGATGACATTTTCTATTTTTCCTTTTTCACGATCATATCTTTTGATGGCGTAAATCTGATTATTTGGGTCTTTATTATATTTGAAAAAACCGCCTGGATACATGTCTTCACTAAAATAGACATAGCGACCGTTTGGAGAAACACTTGGCTCATTTACGTCCTGTTGATCATTTTTTCTTTTGGTTAATTGCAAACCCTCTCCACCAGAAATGTGATAAATCCAAATCTCTCCAGCGCCCAATGAACGGGTACTTGTGAAGTGTTTTCGAGCCACAAAATAATTGCCATCTGGTGTCCATGCTGGATTGTTGAGTAGTCTAAATTTTTCTTTGGTCAATTGTTTTGCTTCTCCTCCATTTGGATTCATTACCCAAATATTATCTCCACCACCTGCATCAGAAGTAAACAAAATTCTTTTGCCATCTGGCGAAAATCGAGGTTGCACCTCCCAAGCCAAACCTTTCCGAATCGCAGTAGCTTTTCCTCCAGTGATCGGCATCGTATAAATGTCTCCCAACATATCAAAGGCAATCGTTTTACCATCTGGACTTACGTCCAAATTCATCCAAGTTCCTTCATTAACTGTGAATTTTACATCTTTCCATCCCCATTCTCCTTCAGGATTAGAAATATCCCATTCTTGCTTTTTTTCTTTTTGGGCAATCCCAGATGTAACGAAAAACAATAGGATAAGAAAAGGAACAATTGTTTTGTTGAGCATTATATTTATTTGTAATAAACTGTAAATCAATAATTTATGAGATTATTTTTAGAATTTAGCTGCAATTTAATCATTCAGTTTTGTTCTCAATAATAAAAATGAAATTTTATCTACCGAATCGGTATTCAAAACATATTGTAATAAAATGTATAGATAAATACCCTTTTCGGGTAATGTTTCGCATTAATAAAATCCACTATTTTTGTTCTTGAAATAAAGATCAGGCCCCACTTGGTTTTTTTATATCAGACAAATACTATGTACAAAATTTTAATCCACCGACAATGGGGGCTTTCCCTTGTTGTATCGACCCTTCTGTTTCTTAATTATCTTCCATCCAAAGCACAATTCACTCAAAACAATATTGGTCAAAATAGCTTTCAGTTCGAGGTAAATATAGAATCTTTGAGGCATCAATTTATTGAAGCTCCCATGGAATTTAAGGCCTCTAAAACGGAGTCAATTTTGCAAATTGAATTACCCAATCCTATTGGCGATTTAAAACCATACAACGTGGTTGAATCACCTATCATGGAGGAGTCGGGGCAAGAATTGTATGGTTATAAATCTTACAAAGCGGTTGACCCTCAAACAGGTGAAGTTATAGGTCGTTTTTCAGTTTCTGACAATGGACTGACAGGAATTTTTGACGGTGAAAATGGATTGTTTTCGATTGGTCAAAATGAGAATGGAAAACACATTTCATTTTATGAAGGCAAGCCTGACGAAATCGCTTCTTGCAGTAATGTTGAAGAAAAAAATCATAATCATTCAACTCCTGCTGTTTCAAAATCAAACTTTTCAGTTGGTAGAGATTTGAAAACTTTTAAAATAGCAGTAACCTGCGTCGGCGAATATGGTGGTAGAGCAAAACAATTGTTCCAAAGTCCTCAAATTTTGCTGGCAGATCAAATCAATCAGGTTAATTTTATTTTTGAAAAAGAGCTTTCCATAAAACTGCAAGTTGTTACGCCAATCAAGATACATACAAGTGGTGCCTCAGATCCATTCACCAACTTTAGTACCTTAAATTTAATATCGAAAGGAAGGACAGTGATTGATAGTTTGTATGCGGGTGAAGATTATCAATTGGGTCATTTAATCACTTTGCATGGTGGAGGTAGAGCTTATATTGCTTCTGTTTGTAGAACTTTGAAATCAGGAGCAGTTTCTGGAATGAGTATTCCGGCTTCGAGTAATAACATTCGATTATACGCACATGAAATTGGGCATCAGTTTGGCGCTGGACACTCATTTAGCGGCAGAGGTCGTTACTGTGGAAGTAATGTTTTTCAATCATCAGCTTACGAAATAGGAAGTGGAAGCACGATAATGTCTTATGCTGGTTCTTGTCACCCAGATAATGTTACCAGACAACGAAGTGCGTTTTTCAATGCAGGTGCCCAACAACAAATTTTTGATTTAATCAATTCAAAAACGGTTTGTTGGACTAGCGTACAAACTGGAAAAACACCACCTGTTGTCTCTACTTCTGACCTAAAGTATATCCCCGCACGTACTCCTTTTATCTTAAAAGGTCAGGCAAGTAACCCAGGTGGCGGAACACTTTCTTATAGCTGGGAACAAAGCGACCTGACAAGTTCAGCTGAAACTGAAATTCCTTTAGCAATCAATAGAACTGCACCAATCGTGAGGGTTTACGACCCAACTTCAAGCCCAAATCGAATGATTCCAGCATTAGATTTTTTATTAAATAATGACAATCAAGCTCAATTTGAGGTGCTTCCTGAAATTTCAAGAGATTTGAATTTTAGATTGGTCGTAAGAAATTCTTTTGGTGGTTCTGCTTCCAAAAATCAATTGGTTAAAGTGCACGACACAGGTCAGGCATTTAAAGTCATGTCCTTTAATACAGCGGAAACGGTCGTTGGTGGAACTATCAAAAACATAATATGGAACGTTGCTAATACCAATCTTTTTCCAATTACTACATCAACTGTAAATATCAAAATGTCGATTGATGGAGGAAATACTTTCGATATAAACTTGGCTTCTAATGTTCCAAATGACGGCAGCCAAACCATAACTATCCCCAATCAAATTGCTACCGATGCTCGAATCATGATTGAAGCAAGTAACAATATCTTTTTTGATATAAACAACGCTCCAATTACAATTACGAATGGCCAACCTGCACCTTGTGAGATTTCAGATCTTCGATTGACCAACAAATCCAATTGTTTCGATAACGGAACAGCGAATACTTCAGATGATTATTTTACGGCCAATGTTGAAGTTTATTTTCAAAACAAACCGCCTTCTGGCAACCTTCAATTAAGTGGTGCCTCTGCTGCGGCTCAATCAGTTTTAACAATTGGTGATAATTCATATACCTTTTCAAACATTAGAATTCCAGCAGATGGGCGTCCTTTGTCTTTGGCTGCTTATTTTACGAATCAAGTGGATTGTCGAATCGACAGAACATTTGGCTTTGCGCCTTCTCCGTGTTCTCAACCAACACCAGTTTCGGATCTGAGACTGACGATGAGTTCCAATATTCTTGAGTACAAAAAGAACGAAAGAATTACCATTGATCTGACGCTTTTGAATTTAGGAAATATTGAGGAGAAAAATATTGTTATAAAAATTCCTTTACCCTTTGGTAAACTGGCTTATTCCAGCTCTGCAGCTTCTCATGGTAGTTATAATTTATTTGCGAATGAATGGGTGATACCTTCTCTTCCAATCAATCATTCAGGAAATTTGAAATTGCATTTATTTCCTTTAATTGAAGGTGAAATTCTTACCTTAACTTCTGAAGTAGTTGGAAATGGAATCTCAAAATCTATCACGATTCGACCAGCTGCGGCAACTCAACTTCCAGATTTATATCTTTCGGATTTCAGTAATTCTTCTCTAGTTTCAATTGGACAATTGTATGATTCTAAATTGAAAATATATAACTCGGGAAATACTCCTATTGATCAACAATTTCGGATTGGAGCTTATTTTTCAAGCGATCAAGTATTCGATCCAACAGACCCTATCATTGGGGAAGGAATCGTAACCTATGTACCAATCGGAGATACGCAATTAAATATCAGTTTTTATTTACCAAACAATGCCCTTCCTGGTAATTATTATTTGATTTATAAAGTTGATAAGAATAATCAAATTGTAGAGTCTGATGAGAATAATAATTTTATAACAGTTCCAATTCAGATATTGGGCGGAGCACCAACATTGAAAACAGATTTGGAGTTGAGCAGTTGGGCTTCGACGACTACGCTTTCTGATGGAACAACAACCATTAATGTCTCTGTAAAAAACAATGGAGTAGGAGAAGCCTCGGGAGTGGTTATCAAGCATTATCCGAATGCTAAATTTTCAACCTATTTACCAGGTTCATTTATGATGCCTAAAGGTGTTTTTGATCAAAATACAAAGGAGTGGAAAATAAACTCCATTCCTGCAGGGACAACTTATACTTTAAGATTTCAAGAAAGAATCATTGGGTTGAATCATCTGGATTCTGATTTTATTCAAGTAACTCAATGCAATGAAGATGATGTTGATTCTACACCAAATAACGGGAATACTTTTCATAAAAATCCAGTAGAAGATGATGAGACTTCAATCAGCTTTACTCCTATAGTACCTGCTTCTTCAGATTTAAAGCTGACGGTCGCCAGTGCAAGAAGTGAGTTGAAACCCAATGAAAATGGTCGGGTAACTTTTTATTTAAGAAATGACGGGCCTGATGCCACGACAGCAAAAGTGAAAATTAATTTCAACCAGTTTACCTACGAATCTTCCTCGGAAAGTTTAGGTGAATTTAGTATTTGGGATAAAACATGGACGGTCAATAATATAAATTCGGGACAAACAGCTTTTCTGATTTTGGATGTTTATGCTTCAAGTATTTTGACAAACACCGATATTTCTATTTTTGGAGAAGTTATCGAAAGTGCGAACAATGACCCAGATTCGACGCCAGATAATGGTCAGTGCTGTGCTGGAAGAGAAGATGATGAGGCTGGGAAAACGATACGAATCGTTCAAGACCAATGTTCGTTCAATTCGATTATTTCCAATAAAGTTTGTGATGATAATGGAACTCCATCTAATCCAAATGATGATACTTACCATTTTTCTTTATTGGTGAAAAATGGCACTTCAACTGGAGAGTGGGAAGGTATCATTGCAGGTATTTACCGACGCGTGAGTTATGGACAAACCATTTTTGTTGGCCCATTAAATATACAAAATGGACAGCTGGATTTTGAGGTAATGGACACAGATAACCCAAATTGTAAAACCTCAATTTTGGTTGCTCCACCTGCTGCTTGTTCCAATGTAATAGCACCAACAGATTATTGTGAAGTTGGTAGTATTTACCCTTGGTATGAATGGATTGCAGGTGTGCAAATTAATTCGTTTTCAAATTTATCTGGTAAGTCAAGATATACTGATTACCCAGATAAACCTATCCAAATGACAACTGGAAATATAAATCCAATTAGATTGACAGGTGGATATAGTTGGTATTCTTATGATGAATATTGGAGAACTTGGATTGATTTTAATAAAAATGGCGAATTTGAATCCTCCGAAATTGTTTTTCAAGGAATCAATAAGCAAGGAATGGATGGCATTCCTATCAAGTCAATAAGTGGGGCTATTTATATTGGAAATCATATTCAACTTGGTTTGACTCGTATGAGAATCGCAGTTGGTAGAAATGAATACCCTAGTGCTTGTGGAGATTTTTCTTATGGTGAAGTCGAAGATTATCCAATTGAATTTATTCCAAATATTAATGATAGCCGCAAGGAAAATTCCTTCGATCATTCCTTTCCAAACGCGGAAGTTTTGATTTATCCAAATCCAACAAAAGGGGAAATCAATATTTCAGCAGATTTTGAAATTGAAAAATTCCAAATAATTGACGCTACTGGTCGAATAGTGAAAGAAGAAAAGGCATCTATTGATAAAGTTGATTTATTGGAGTTCCCAAATGGACTATATTGGATTTCGATACATTCCTCTGATTCTGATGAAGTTTTTACCAAACGATTTGTGATTCAGCGATAAAGAAATTTCGTTCTTAGACAAATTCTGTGGTCAGGTCGAAGTGAAAAATTTGTAAACTGACATGGAAAAGAAAATTTTCACTTTTGACTGACTTAGTATTACTCAAAAAATAACTTCCCTCTTCAATTCAAAAAATTAGCTCGAAAAACCTCATTATCAATCACTTTTCCTTCACTAATTTTTTGAAATCGGGAACTTATTTTTTGAGCGTTCCTTAATTCACTGGATTTGTCTAAGAACCAGAAATTTTAAGTAGCGCTACTAACATAAACTTATATCTAAATGTTTGTCTGATAATTTAGATTATTCAAGACTACGGCAGCTTTTGTATATTGCCGTGGTCTTTTTTTTGTTTAAAAAATAATTGTGGCAGAATTATAATATGAGTATGATTAAATTTCCCTTAATTGGTCAACTGAACTTACTTAATGAAAATTTCTAAAGGAGATAAAATAGCACTCGTTTGGGGTGCAGAAACCCAATTTGGCCAAAAGTTGATTGATCAGCTTTTGTTTCATTCTGCATATATAGAAGTGAGGGTTTTTGTCAAAAAGAAATTGAATATTGAAAGTAAAAAACTAAAACAGTTTAGAATTGCATCGGCGGATTTTAGTTTGCATGAAGAACATTTTAGTGGAAGCGATTTGTTCCTTTGTAAATTGATGGAGTACAACCAATCAAAAACAAAAAAAGAACTTTATAACAATAATTTTTTGCTGCCAGTTCAGATTGCGAAACTGTGTGAAAAAGGAAAAGTGAATCAAGTGTTTTGCCTCTCTACTTTGGGCGCAAATGAAAATGCTCCATTTTTCAATCATCGGTTATTGGGGGCATTGGAAAGTCATATTTCTAAAATGGACTTTTGGTCAGTACATTTTTTTCAACCTACTTTTTTGATCAAAAACAAGCCGATGAATCCAGCTCGAAAGCAAATTGTTAAATTACTTGGTGGTTTTTTCAATAATCTTTCTGGAGGCAAATTGGATGGTATAAAACCAGTGCCAAACGAGGTCGTGGCCAAGTCAATGGTCATCGCTGCTCAACAATTAAAAAAAGGAATTCATTTTTATAAAAATTCTGATTTTCAGAAAATTGAAAAAAATGATGAGAAATTTGTGTAGATGAAGGAAGAAGAAAATGTTTTCATTTTATTAGGTACCAATTTGGGGGAGCGAGTTTCTAATTTAGAAACGGCAATTGATTTTATTGAGAAAGAGATTGGTCACGTTTTAAAAAAATCAAAAATCTATGAAACAGAACCTTGGGGCGTCACAGATCAGCCAAATTTTTTAAATCAGGTTTTAAAAATTAATACAAAAACTTCGCCTGAAGAATGTTTGAAAAGCTGTCTTTCTATCGAAAACAAAATGGGAAGGGAACGCCTCAGGAAATGGGGAGAACGGCTCATTGATATAGATTTGTTGTTTTATAATAAATTGAAAATCAATACTTTAGACTTAATGCTTCCTCATCCGAGGCTTCATGAGCGAAATTTTACTTTGGTTCCATTGGAAGAAATTGCAGCTGATTTTGTTCATCCTGTTTTGAATAAAACAGTGTTTGAACTATTGGATATTTGTCGAGATGATCAGTCTGTTTTTGAATTTTCTAAAAACTCTGAATTATCTGACTAATTTTGGGGTTGAAAAAAGAGCATACTTTCACTGAGAAGATTATCAAATATTTATAAATGGATATAGAAGTTCTATTTGAGGATAACCATTACATTGCTGTAAATAAGCCAAATCGTCTATTGGTTCACTCGGATGAGACCAGAGATAAGACTTTGGTAGATTGGGTGAAAAACTACCTCAAAGAAAAATACAATAAACCTGGCGAGGTATTTCTTGGCGTGATTCACAGATTGGATCGGCCAGTGAGTGGCGTGATTATTTTTGCAAGAACCACCAAAGGTTTGCAAAGAATGAACAAAGCGTTTCAAGAGCGAGCAGTAGAAAAAACCTACTGGGCCATCACTTATACGCGTCCTCCAAAGTTGAGTGATACCCTCGAAAATTTTCTTTGGAAAGACTCAACCAAAAACAAAACAAAAGTACTTCCAGGAAAAAGTCGCAGGCATCCAGATGCCAAAAAGGCCATTTTGACTTATAAGTTGATCAGTGAATATAATCATCATTGCCTTTTAGAAATTAAGCCCATCACGGGGCGTTCTCATCAAATTAGAGCACAATTGGCGGCGATTGATTGCCCAATTACAGGTGATATCAAATATGGATTTCCGACTTGTAATATTAAGGGATGTATTGATTTACATAGTCGAAGTCTTTCTTTTATTCATCCAATAAAAAAAGAGAAGGTTGAGATAATTGCAAAACCACCCTCAAGTAATCAGGTATGGAATTGGTTTGAAAATGTAAATGTAACCTCCAAACCTGTACGTAAAAAGAAGCGAAGATGACACCTCGAATTTCTATTGGCGTTTTAATAGTTTTAATTTTATTTTCATGTTCAACATGTTCAAATATGGTTTCAAAAAAAATTGATTGGCAAGGTCATCGCGGTGCGCGCGGATTGTTTCCTGAAAATACCCTTGAAGCATTTATCGGTGCTTTAGATTATGAAATTACAACTTTAGAATTGGATGTAGTTGTTTCAAAAGACAATCAGGTCATCGTCTCTCACGAACCTTGGATGTCTGAAGAAATCTGCATGAATCCTAATGGCGAAGAATTCGAAGATGGCAAAACGAATTTTAATATTTATAAAATGAACTATGCCGATATCAAAAAATTTGATTGCGGTTCTAAGGTTCATCCAAGATTTCCTGACCAAAAGAAACTGAAAACTTACAAGCCATTGCTCAGCGAAGTCATCGAGGCCGTTGATGATTTTTGTAAAAAAAATAATCGAGAAAGAGTCGCCTTTGATATTGAAATCAAAAGCGATTCAAATTATGTTGGAACTTATTTTCCAGAACCGACGAAGTATGTTCAAATGGTCGAAGGCGTTTTGGCTAATTATGACATGAAAAATAGATTGACCTTGCAATCATTTGATCTTAATATTTTGGAAGCACTGCATCAGGAAAAAACATCAGCTGCGATTTCTTTTTTAGTAGAAAATGAAGAAGGTTTTGAAGCCAATTTGGAAAAATTGAATTTTTTACCCGATATTTATAGCCCATATTATTTGTTCGTGACAAAAGAATTGGTGAATGAGGTACACCAAAAAAATATGAAATTGATTCCATGGACAGTTAACGACAAAGAAACAATGTTGAAACTAAAAGCTTTAGGCGTTGATGGAATTATTACCGATTATCCGAATAAAATTAAAAACATAAATGATGATTGATAAATTAAAAGACCAATTAGAGAAATCCGCTTTTGGCGTTTGTGCTTACCTCGGAGAGAAAATCGGTATTGCTTCTTCGCGTGTTCGTCTCTATTTTATCTATGCTTCTTTTGTTGCTTTTGGTTCACCAGTTGTGATTTATTTGGCACTTGCTTTTTGGGTGAATATTAGAAAATATTTGAAAGCTGCAAGAAATATCATTTGGCATTGAATGTTGCTCAAAGCCTCATTATCAATTACTCTTCATCATTGTTTTAGCTTTTCTAAAATCAGCTTTTTACGATTTATTTGAACTCTTTCCTAATGCCAGATTTAAGGCCATTGAACAATTCTTCAAACGTATCAAATTCGCGTCGATAACTTAATCCGCCGCCAAATTTACTTTTAGCACCACCGTCAATGACTCTTTCATAACTTGCATAGGCTCTTAATTTTAATCGACGGCTTGGAGTCAAAGCATACTCCACAATGAAGTCTCCAGCACTGAATGTACCTGCACGATTGGTTGTTCCAAAATTTACATTATCATCGGCATTAAACTCGCCTCCAACATTTACCGAAAGTCTATTTTGCAAAAAATAGGGATTTACATTGAACTGAACGGTACTCCCAGAAGCACCAAAATTTTGACCAACACTGGAGATGCTTGCATTCTCGTATGTATTGTATGCTAAGTCAATATCAATTCCAGAGAAGTAATCAATTTCTTTTATTAAATCAGAAAACAAATCTGTCAAATAAATAGACAACTGATTGGCTATCAATTCAGTAAGAGTGCTTACCGCTAAATTTCCAACTGCTAAAGAAAAATCGGAAGGTAGAAATTGACCAGTTACCACTAAGCCAAAAACTTGTCGATTCAACTCGTTTTCGTCTTGTTTTAAAACTCTCAATTTACTTTGTGCATAAGTTTTTAACTCCCCTGACAGTTCAGGAAAATCTATATCGAATTTAATATCTGGTTTTAATAATTGACCATTTAATAACATGGTAAGATCTATCGGAGTTGATTTGCCCGCTTCTGCTTTTAAGTCATCAGATAGCAAAGAGATATATTCGATTATCAAATTACTGATGGGAGTGGATAGTCCAGAATACTTAGCTTCCAAATTTATTTCAGCCCCAAAAGGATCTCCGTACCAACGAATAGACCCACCTTTTTGTACCTTGAATTTTTTATTGACCACATTGAGCATTGTAAATAAATAAGTACCACTGTCAATAAAGTAATCTCCTACCATACTGAAAGTTCCATCCCTCAAAACCTTCATTTCGATATCACCCTTACCTCGCCCAATAATTTCATCGCCTGCTCTTTCATCAAAAATCAAAAACATTTCCGCATCTTCTGTCATGCTCAATTTCATAAAAAGATTGATGCCTTTTAGATCAGCTACCAAACTTTTGTCGTTTTCACTATCGAGTTCGATCTTATTTTTATCAACGAAATTGATGAAGCTCAATTCGGATTTGGAATTGTCAGAAATAACTGGAATTTTTATTTTTGTTCCGAGCCCAGTTGTTGCATCAACATAGATATCCGTTTTTTTGAAGGTACCCGAAAAGGTGACATCGCCTTTTCCAACTCCTCGGCCATAAAATGGAGCCTTAGTAGTTTTGTCGGTATTCAAAACAACAAATCGATCCGATTTTACCCGCACATTCAAACCAAGTTTTCTGATATGTTTATGGGTTATTCCTCCAAATACTTGGGCGGTGTTTCCTTCATCATCTCTTAAAATAGAGCCTGTGGCATCAAACATATTATCATTGATGGTCATTTTGCCATCCAAAATATCATAGGTTGTATTGAGGTAGGTTAGGGTAGTCCTTCCATTTTCTGTGAATGCTTCACCACTTATTTGCAGTGCTTTTGGTTTGCCGAAAAGTCGTAAATCTTTGGTTGATAAAGTACCAGAAGTGTTTTGAATACCACCCGTTACCCAATATTCCAACATTTTAATTGGGTATTTGGTTAGTTGAGCATCTATGTCCAAAAAGTCAGATAGCTTAGCACTTTTATTGGCATTTGGAAAAGTATAATTTCCTTTAGCTTTCAACTGTTGTTCACCTTTGATTATTTTTATTTCTGCAGACATCACGCCTTTCAAATCAGTAGCTTTCAAACTCAGATCCATTTTGCCAAAGTTGTCGCCATTGATTTTAAATTCGGGCGCTTTTGCTTTTGCATTTATTCCTCTTAGGCTGAAAATATCTTCAATGTGACCACTAAAAACGAAATTTCCAGAAAAGTCTAAGGGCTTGTAATTCCATAATTCTTCAATGAAATCGAGGTTGAAATTTTGCAAATCAAATTTTAATCCACGATTATTATTATAACTTTCAACTACCACTTTTTTGTCCTCATTACTCAAAATGAAGTTCTTTGTTTCAATCGTATTGTTCCCAAAGCGAATATAATTTTTAGCAGGAATGTCCCATTCTCTTTTTCCAATTACTAGACTTGATGGTTTGAAGTTGACTTGATATTTATCTTTTTCAATAAAAAATTTTCCATCTAAGTTGATGTCTTCAATTGCCTGAATATCAGCCGTATGTGTGAGTCCAAACTCGTAAGTGTCTCTTTCCATCAACCCAAAAACAATGATTGGGGAGAACTCTCGTTTGCCACGAACGGTCTTTCCTGCAGCGAAATTTAGATGCCCGTTGCTTTGCTCCAAATTTGTTTGAGCAGCCAAACCTGTAAAATCCCAATTCTTATATTTTAACCGTGGTACCTCAAATTCAATATTGACTTCATCTTTTATGGTATTCATAAAACCATAAAATTCAACGCCTTTCAAAGAGTCGATGCCTGGGCTGATAATTTTTGCAAATTCCCTTGCATCATCAATCGTAAAATCAAATTCAAAGTCAGCTTCTCGGTAATTCTTCTTTGGTTTTTTGATTCCTAACTTATTCATGAAAGTTGGAAAGTTTCTATGGTAATATGAAAGAAAAGTGTTAGGTATTTGTTCAATGTCAAAATTACCTTTGATTTTTCCATTCAAAATATCAGAAGAAATTTTAAATAATTTCTCGCCATCACTCTCAAATGAACTCGAAAGCATGATAGAATCAGCAAGGAATTTTTGTGTTCCATTTTCAAAAACCAAATTGAAAATTTCGACATTCCCTTCCATGTCTGAAAGGTTGCTGTTGATCAAATTCAAATCAATATCTCCCGAAATGCTAAAGTCTTTTTTTGTTAGATTAAGTGCTTTTAAATTAAGTTTTGAGATTTTAGATTTAAAATCAAAAACTGGAATCGTATTGCGATAATTGATGTCTCCCAAAAAGTTGAGGTCAATATTATTATCTGCAATTTCGAGTTTACCATTAAATTGGCGATTGTTCAATTTGCCATTGATAGCGATATTTTGGTAATTGTAATTTTTGAAATAAAAATTTTCAATCGTACCAATCAGATTTGCAGCGGCGCTTTCTCCTGTTAATCCAACACCATCTTTTACCTCTGTTTTTAGGCTTACGATTCCTAAGTCCGTATTCCCTGTCCATCTCCCTAAATCGAAGGATTGCAAATTAATATTTCCAGAATATAAGGCACTTTCTCGACCTTCGTTGACTTTTAAAGTCATATCCATTACTGCACGTCCAAGGTCAGTTTTCAAATCTCCAAACGCCACAAAATCATAATAGTAACCCGTGAAATCACCTTTAAAATCAAGCTCACCTAATTTTCTAAAATTCTCTGGTGGGTTAAATCTTGGTATCAATTCGTACAGGGTTGCGGTATTGGTATTGAGTCGGGTGATGTCCAAATCAATAAACTCTTGGTCTTTGACCGCCAAGTTTTTAGAACGAAAGTCTCCTCTAAATTTGAACCCATTACCGATTTCAAAATTCATATCAAACCCTTTGAGTGAGTT
>CALLVG010000097.1 GCA_938010715.1 uncultured Saprospiraceae bacterium | reverse complement strand
CAAAGTCAAGAAGATTTAAACATAGAAAAAGCCTTGACGGAAATTAATTCCTATCAAGGCTTTTCGAATAAAAATATTTTGGAATCTGATTTAAATCAGATTGTTAAAGGCTTTTTGAAATCGGTTACGCCAGCGTCTGCTTAATCTCAATGATTTCGTAACCTTCGATGATATCTCCAATCTTAATATCGTTGAAGTTTTTGACACTAATACCACATTCGGTACCTGATCTTACTTCTTTCACCTCGTCTTTCACTCTCTTCAATCCAGAGATTTCACCTTTCTGGCCTTCTTTGGTTGGATAAATCACGATACCATCTCTAATGATTCGGATATGGCTGTTCTTCTGAATTTTTCCATCCTGTACATAACAACCGGCGATGGTTCCAATTTTACTGATTTTGAAAATATCTCTAACTTCAACAGTGGCAGTGATTTTCTCCTCTTTTGTTGGCTCCAACATTCCCTCAATCGCAGCTTTGATTTCCTCAATTGCTTCGTAGATGATAGAGTAGGTCTTAATTTGTACTCCCTCACGCTCTGCCAATTGTCTTGAACCAACCGATGGTCTTACTTGGAAACCAATGATAATTGCATCTGAAGCAGATGCCAACAATACATCGGATTCGATAATTCCACCTACCGCTTTGTGAATCACATTTACCTGAACGGTTTCTTGTGAAAGTTTCAATAAGGAATCAGAAAGTGCCTCGATAGAACCATCCACATCACCCTTCACAATCAAGTTCAACTCCTTAAATGTTCCAAGTGCCAAACGTCTTCCGATCTCATCCAAACTAATACGTTTGGTTGCTCTATTCGCTTGCTCGCGGTTGATTTGCCCACGACGAGAAGCAATTTGACGTGCTTCTTGATCGGAGTCATATACTTTCAGACGCTCACCTGCTTGAGGTGCACCATCCAAACCTAAAATCAAAACTGGAGTAGAAGGCCCTGCTGTTTTCAATTTCTTCCCACGTTCGTTGAACATGGCTTTGATTTTACCAGAGTATTCACCTGCAGCTACAGATTCTCCAATTTCTAAAGTTCCGTTTTGAACCAAAATCTTTGTAGAGTAACCACGTCCTTTTTCCAAAGAAGCCTCAATCACCGTACCGATAGCAGCGCGATCTGGGTTTGCTTTCAATTCAAGCATCTCTGCTTCAAGCAATACTTTTTCGAGTAGCTCTTCAATGTTTGTTCCTGCTTTCGCAGAAATATCTTGAGATTGATACTTACCACCCCAATCTTCTACTTGGTAGTTTAACGCAGCTAATTCTCCTTTAATTTTTTCAGGATTCGCTCCGTCTTTATCAATTTTATTAATTGCAAAAATGATGGGTACACCTGCCGCTGCTGCGTGACTAATCGCCTCTCTTGTCTGAGGCATAATGCCATCATCTGCTGCAACAATTACAATTGCAATATCTGTTACTTTTGCACCACGCGCACGCATCGCCGTAAAGGCTTCGTGACCTGGTGTGTCAAGGAATGTTATCTTTTTACCTTTTACAACAACTTCGTAAGCACCAATGTGCTGCGTGATACCACCGGCCTCACCATCAGCTACATTTGCTTTACGAATATAATCCAGCAAAGAAGTCTTACCGTGATCAACGTGTCCCATTACGGTAACGATTGGCGCTCTTGGTACTAAATCTTCTTCATCGTCATCGAAATCATCAACTTCTACATCTTCTTCTTCCTCTGCACTAATGAATTCAATTTCGTGCTCAAACTCGGTCGCCACCAACTCAATAATCTCTGCATCTAATCGCTGATTGATAGAAACGATAACTCCCAAACTAAAACAAGCCGTAATCACATCTGCCGCAGAAACATTCATCAAACTCGCCAACTCAGTTACAGAAATAAACTCCGTCACTTGCAGCTTGTCTGATACTTGTTCCATTTCGCGCATTTCTTGCTTCTCGCGCAAGCGCTCTCTGGTTTCTCTACGAAGTTTTTGACGTTTTCTTTTTCCACCGCCCTGCATTCGGGCCATGGTTGCTTTGATTTTAGCTTCTATTTCTTTTTTAGAAACTTCTTTTACTTCATCTCTTCTTCCTCGTCCCTGACCTTGGCCACCAGCTCTGTTTCCAGGTCTATTACCTGCACTCGGCCTACCGCCAGAGGGACGATTGCCAGCAGGACGAGTGTTATTACCTCCACCTTGTCGATTGCCACCTGCATTACCCGTTCTACTGTTTGGTGTTACCTTTCTTCTTGTCGTACGACGGCGGCGTTGTTTCTCTCCTTCGCTGCCTTTAGCTGGTTGGTTTTTATTATCTGTTTTGCCTTGCCCATCTTTTTTCTTCTTAGGTCGTTTAGGCTCTTTGAGTGTGCTAGCATCTACTTTTCCAAGAATTTTCAAACCACGTAATTCTGGCGTTTTTGCACGCTTCATCTCTAATGGCTCGGCAGTTTTCTTTTTTTGTTCTTGTGGAGCAGGTTGTTCAACAGGAGGTGCTTTTTCTGCTGGTTTTTCTACTTTTGGCTCAGTCTTTTTGGCTGGAGCAGGTTTTGGAACTTCTGCCTTTTGCTCTTTCTTTTTAGGAGTTGGTTTAGCCTTTTTCTTGTCCGCTTTTTTCTTCGCTTCCAAGTCAATTTTCCCTATCACTTTGAGCCCGCCACTTTGAGGGCGCTCAATCATTTCCGGTCTTTTCTTAGCAGTTGACTTAGCAATTGGCTTGTCTGGGGACTTGGTAGCTGGCTTAGCTGGCGCTTCAATTGGAGGCGCAGGTTCTGGAGTTGGCTTCTTCGCCACTG
This sequence comes from uncultured Saprospiraceae bacterium, assembly GCA_938010715.1. GTDB lineage: Bacteria > Bacteroidota > Bacteroidia > Chitinophagales > Saprospiraceae > JAGQWW01. Next base: position 6,505 of record CALLVG010000097.1, on the reverse strand, counting down.
GAACTTCAACTTTGGGAACTTCTACTACTGGTTCTGGAGTTGGCGTTGGAGCGGGTTCTGGAGTTGGTTCAGCCTTGGGCGCTGGAGGAGGAGTTGGCTCTTCTTTTTTGCCACGTAAAGAAAAAGGCTTTGGCTTACTAACATCTTCTCTTGAAAAAGTAATCGCTGGTTTCTCTTTCGTTGGTTCTTTGACCTGAGCAGGTCTAGTCCCTATAACTAAAGAGTCAGCTTTTCCTTTGATAGCCATGTCCTTCTGAAACTCTTTCACAAGTTCAGAATACATTTCTTCAGTTATTTTTGCATTAGGTTTATTGTCAATCTCGAACCCCTTTTTCAGTAAATGATCCACAATTGAATCTTTACCTACATTAAGTTCGGTTGCTACCTTTACTAATACCTTCTTGGCCATTTAAGAATTTTTCGATTGAAAAAAGCCAACTAGTATTGAAAGAGAACCTAAAGCCATCTTTATAAAGTGATTTTTCCTACATCATAATCATCAATATGTTTTGATAAAAAATTAATAAAAAAGGATCACCAAATAGCTTTAGGTGCTTCTTCAATCTGGTCAGCACTTGTGTGTCGTAATATGTTAATAAGCTATTCAACTCATCTATGTGTATTCAAAGTGAGCGCAAAGATAGTTGAAAAACCTTGATATAGAGTTTTTAAACTATTGAAATTCAATGCTTTCTGCCCTTTGAATCGTTTTTTTTACTGGAATTACCTAAAAATCAGACATTTCGGAAGCAGAATGTGTTCTTCTGAATCGTATTAAATGAAAATCAGGTTTTTTCCTTTTGAAATTTATTTTTCTTCTTCAGCGAATTCTTCCTCAAAAATCTTCACAATATCTTTTACAGTCTCTTCTTCGAGGTCTGTTCTTCTGACCAATTCTTCAGGTGTTAATTCTAAAACACTTTTGGCAGTATCACAACCAATTGCTTTTAATTGGTCAATGATCCATGCTTCGATTTCATCCGAGAATTCATCTAAATCAATGTCTTCGATTTCTTCTACTTCATCCGTTACACGGAAGACATCTATTTCGTAGCCAGTCAATCTACTCGCTAATTTAATATTGGTACCACCTTTACCAATTGCTAAAGATACTTGGTCAGGTTCGAGATAAACATTTGCATGTTTCTGCTCATCATTCAAATCAATATTAGAAACTTTTGCTGGTGTCAAAGCTCTTTGAATATAGAGCGAATCATTATTGGTATAATTGATAATATCAATATTCTCATTTCTCAACTCACGAACGATACCGTGAATTCTCGAACCTTTCATACCAACACAAGCGCCTACTGGATCAATTCTATCGTCATAAGATTCTACGGAAACTTTTGCTCTTTCGCCTGGAAGTCTTACTACACCTTTTACACTGATCAACCCATCTTCAATTTCAGGTACTTCTTGTTCCAATAATTTTTCAAGGAAACGGTTGTCTGTTCTTGAAACAATCACAATAGGATTGTTGTTCCGCATTTCTACTTTTTTTATGATACCTCTTACCATATCTCCTTTTCGGAAATATTCGCCTTTGATTGTTTCGTCTCGTGGCATCAATAATTCGTGACCAGTCACATCGTCAATGATAAGTATATCTCTTTTGACAATTTGGTGCACTTCTCCGACCACCAAGTCCAGTTCACGATCTTTATAACTTTTATAAATATCATCTTTTTCTAACTCCATCAAACGCGAAATCAATGTCTGTCTCGCTGCTTGAATCGCTCTACGACCAAAATCAATCAAATGTAACTGCTCATAACATTCTTCATCAATCTCATAATCTTCATCAATCGCTAATGCTTCTGAAATTGAGATTTGACTACGGTCATCTGTCACCTCGCCGTCTGGAACAATTGCACGTACTCTCCACAATTCCAAATCTCCTTTTTGGGTATTAACAATGACGTCAAAGTTTTCATCAGAACCATATTTCTTTTTGATCAAGGTTCTAAATACATCTTCTAAGACACGTACCATTGTTGGTCTGTCAATGTTTTTTCCGGATTTGAAATCCGTGAATATGTCAGCTAAATTCATCTTTTAAGGTTTTGAGAAAATTTCCATTCCTCTTATTTAAACGATATTTTTATAACGCCTTTCTTAATTCCCTGAAAAGGAATTTCGAAAGTTTTGGGTTCTTTTTTCTTTTTGCCCTCTACACGGACTTTCATTTCTATCAACACATTTTCACCTTTTACACCGACAAGGTTGCCTTCCATTTTTTTGCCTTCGACGGGAGTGATTTCAATTTTACGGCCAATATTATTTTTGTATTGTCGCAATAGTGTCAACGGTCTTCCGATACCTGGTGAAGAAACATCAATTGAATATTGTTCTGGCATCCAATTGTTTTCTTCGATGTAGGTTTCCAAGTATCTACTAATTCGTTGGCATTTTCTCAACGTCAAACCATTGTCACAATCAATAAAAATTTCTATTCGAGTAGGCGTATTAAGTTTTACTGCGACTGTAAAACAGTCTTGAAACTCTTCTTCTTTATACTTCTCCTCCAGTAGTTTTTCAATTTTATCAACCATATTTTCAACCTAACAACTTGTTTTTAGAATAAAAAGAGGGAATGATTTTGGTCATTCCCTCTTCCGTTTTTCCGTTGAGTGATGCAAATATAGGGTTATTTAATGATTTGGCAAAAAATAAATCATTTAGTATCACTCAAAAAATAACTTCCCTCTTCAATTCAAAAAATTAGCTCGAAAAACCTCATTATCAATCACTTTTCCTTCACTAATTTTTTTGAAATCGGGAAGTTTTTATGAGCGTTTCTTACACTATTTCAGAAATCTTCAACATGTTCGTTCGATGCCGTTTATGAAGAGGCATACTTCCTGTATTGATGACTACGTCTCCGTGTTTAACTTGCTTCTTTTCTTTCAAATATTTGAGAATATCCTGAATGGTCTCATCAGAAGTAGTGAATTTATCATAATAAAAACACTTAACTCCCCAAACTAAATTTAGGGTAGCGAGCATGTGCATTCTATCAGAGAAGATATAGATTTCTGTTTTTGGTCTAAAACTCGAAACTCGAAAAGCAGTATAGCCCGAACTCGTCACTCCAATGATTGCCTTTGCTTTGGTCTCATCTGCTGCAAGGGCTGCATTGTTGCAAATCACATCAGAAAGGTAGGTTCTCGCTTTTTTACTTGGTTTTGGTCGTTTATCTTTTAACTGAAGTTTCTCTTCTGCTTTTTCAATAATCTTGACCATTTGGCGAACTACTTTCACGGGGTGTGCGCCTACTGAAGTTTCTCCACTTAGCATCAAACAATCTGCTCCGTCCAAAACAGCATTGGCAACATCTGTCACCTCTGCTCTTGTCGGAAGTGGATCTTTTATCATACTATCCAACATTTGAGTTGCGACAATTACTGGTCGCGCATATTTCAAACATCGACGGATAATATCCTTTTGTATTAATGGCAATTGCTCTATCGGTACTTCAATTCCCAAATCACCACGAGCGACCATAATACCATTTGATTCTTTAATGATTTCTTTGATGTGATCGATTGCTTCTGGTTTCTCAATTTTGGCAATCAGCTTTGCAGGGTGACCTTTGGCTTCTACTTTTTTGCGTAGTTCGATCATGTCTTCTGGGGAGCGAACGAATGAAAGCGCTATCCAGTTGAACGGTTGCGTGAGAATAAATTCCAAATCTCTCAAATCCTTTTCAGTCAAACTTGGAAGTGAAATTTTGGTAGAAGGAAGATTGACTCCTTTATTTGATTTTAAAGTACCATCAAAAAGGATTTTCAATTTAACCTGACTCTTTTTGTCTGTTTCAACAACTTCAAACATCAATTTCCCATCATCAACGAGCACTTCTTCTCCTACTTCCACATCCATCGGAAACCGCTCGTAACTCATGTAAACTTTCTCCTTGTTACCAACACATTTCTCGTTTACCATCGTGATGATGTCTCCTGCTTTTAGCTCAAGACCATCACCTTCCATTTGTCCGACACGTAGTTTTGGTCCTTGCAAATCGGCTAACATTCCAATGTGCGAACCATGTTTTTCATTAATATAGGATATCCGATTAATGACTTCAAGATGATCTTCATGTGTTCCATGCGAAAAGTTTAGTCGAAATACATCAACTCCTGCACGAGCTAAACTTAGCAGATTTTCGTAAGAACTTGAGGCAGGACCAACCGTTGCTAATATTTTGGTGTTTTGCCAATTTTCAATTTTAAGCATGAGCGTAGAATTAAGGGCGGCACTATTTCACTCATAGAAAATGAGCGAGGAATATTTCTCCAAGTACCAATTACTGTAAGTGGCAAATGTAGCATTTAAAATTAGTTTTTTATTTAAAAATTTCATTAAGTGTATAAATCACATTAAGTAGTTGTGTTGGAGTATTGTTTTATTATTTCCTAACCAAATACTATATTTACAAAAACATACTTATAGAAAAATGGAAAACTACACTAAAAACAGCTTTTCGATAAAGTCTTGGGCAGAGGAGGATCGCCCTCGCGAAAAAATGCAACTCAAAGGAAAACATAGCCTTTCTGATGCTGAATTACTTGCAATTTTGATGGGTTCTGGAAATAGAGAGGAATCAGCGGTGGTTTTGGGGCAAAAAATATTGCAGTCTGTTGATTGCGATTTGAATGAGTTGGGCAAAAGGAACATCAAAGAACTGATGAAGTTTAAAGGCGTTGGTGAAGCCAAAGCTATCTCAATTATTGCCGCCTTGGAAATTGGTCGTCGCCGTCAGTTGACAGATATTAAAACTCGTCCGCAAATAAAAAGCAGTCGAACAGCTTATGATTTGTTAGCGCCGATACTTGTCGATTTGCCTCACGAAGAATTTTGGATTTTACTTTTGAACAGAGGAAATCGAGTCATGGGAAGAGAAAAAGTAAGTATGGGCGGCGTAACTGGAACCGTCGTTGACGGAAAAGTTATTTTCAAAAAAGCACTACTTGGGAATGCCACTTCAATCATTCTTTGCCATAATCATCCTTCGGGAACTTTGCGTCCAAGTCAAGCAGATATTGATATTACTAAAAAACTAAAAACTGCTGGTAAAACCTTGGACATCAGTGTTGTTGATCATCTAATTGTAAGTGAATTAGGTTATTATAGTTTTGCAGATGAGGGAATGATGTGAACAACGAATATTTCCTTTTTTAAATAGGACACCGATTTGACGAATTTAAAGGGATTGGAACGGATATTTTTTGGAAAAATCTGGATTCGTTTTAACCTGAAAAAAAAAACTTTTGTGTTCCTTTGATTCTTTTGTGGTTCAAAAACTACAGGTCATCCAATGCCTCAATTTCCTGATTAGAAAAAGTATCTGGCATCTGATTTTGATCAGCGAAACGGCACCACACACATTCCTTTTTACCACATCCTTCGTAGAATTCTTGGTTCATTATTTTTTTATAAGTTTCCTTGATCAGCGTGCGAACACGGTTCACTTGGTCGGGCGTGAATTTTACGATTGGATTTAGATAATCACCATTTTGATCAGGTTCGAGATAAGCGATTTCTGCGGAGTCGGCTTTATAATCTGTGTTTTTAAAATTTTCAAAAAGCAGTTTATAAAAAACTAATTGTCTCCAATAATTACCGCCTTCTGGTTTTTTATCTGTTGCTTTTCTGAGACTTTCTTTTTTCGGTTTGTTGGTTTTGTAATCTACGACATGAACTCGATTTCCTTCATGATATTCGACCCGATCCAAAACGCCCGTCAACGGTACGCCATCCACTTCTACGTTGCTAATTCTATATTCTAACTTCACTGCACGATGCCAATTTTTGATATGCGTTCGATAGAAATTTTTCAAATGAAATTTTCCACCTCGAAGTCTTTCTGTGTAAGAATGTTCCGTAAAAAAGCCTCTGAAATAGTAAAGCTCTTTTTCAAAATCAGCGATAAAATCTTTGAGTTTTGGAAAGGTTTTGGTTTTGGAAGCCAACATTTTTCGGAAGAGATTTTCCAATGCTTCGTGAACTGCCGTACCATAACTCGCTGACTCTCGCTGCACCGATGGCACCTTCATGATGTGTTCATAATAAAATCCAATCGGACAATAGAGATAACCATTTAAAGCCGAAACACTCATTTTAAAATCTTCCAAAACTTCTTGAATCACTGCTGGATTGGGCGACTCAATTTTAGTGATTTCAGAATCACTCAATAGAATAGATTGCGCTTCCAAAATCTCTTTTTCGGTCAACGATTTTTGAGTTACTTCCAGTTTTGCACCTTGAAGTATTTCTTCTAAAAAAATCGTTCGTTGCACATCTTTTCCTTTGTTGTTTTGACGGCTGTACGAAAGGTAGAGTTTTTCTTTTGCGCGAGTCATTGCGACATAAAATAACCGTCGTCGTGCTTCTTCCTCATCTTCAGAAGTGGAATAGGTAATCGTATCGGGCAAAGAAAATTGGTACTGCGCTCCGCGTTTTGCGGGTTCCCAAAAATCACCCAAACAATCCAAAATAAACA
>CALLVG010000096.1 GCA_938010715.1 uncultured Saprospiraceae bacterium | reverse complement strand
AATGAAGAAATGGCACATAAAATCAATGTCATTGGCCCAAAAGAATTAGCGCAGTCCTGCTTGACGCGAAATATTCCTTTGATTCAGATTTCTACGGATTACGTTTATCATTCTGATCCAGGGCGTCCGTTTAAAGAAGATGATGAGACGAATCCGCAGAGCGTTTATGCGAAAACAAAATTGGAAGGAGACAAAATTGCTTTGGCGATTTCTCCGATGACGATGGTCATTCGTACCTCTTGGGTATATTCTTCTTTTGCACATAATTTTGTAAAAACGATGCTTCGATTGGCCAGTGAGCGAGATAAATTGACCATCGTTTCTGATCAAGTTGGAACACCGACTTATGCCGCAGATTTGGCATTAGCCATTATGCAAATGATTGATAAAGTTGAAAAAGAGGAAGTACCTTCAATCAAATTGAGAGGAATTTATCATTACAGTAACGAAGGCGTAACGAATTGGGCAGAATTTGCCAAAGAAATCTTTGACCAAAGAAATTTAAAAACAGAAGTCGTTCCTATTCCAACAACGGATTATCCGACACCGGCCAAACGACCACCTTATAGCGTTTTGGATAAGTCAAAAATCAAAGAAACTTTTGGTTTAGAAATTCCGGAATGGCAGGACAGTTTGAAAAAATGTTTGGAATTATTGCCTTAAAAAGGAACATGCGTATAGTGAAATCCATACGCCTGTTGACTTTTTTTACAATCTCCTTTAGGGTGAAAAGTTCGTTGTCTTTATCACAAAACCCAACGAACTCTGAATCAAAACTAAAGTAGAATTCAGAGAAAAAAGAATGTTCAGGAATTTCAGTTCTGGAAACTACATTTTCGAATTCTTTTCCATTCAATACTTCTGTTTTACCATGCCAAGAAGTCATATCTACTGAGTAGCAAGCCAATCATCAAGCAGAATCTGAGTATTCGGGAGAAATTCCACAAAAGATTAGTTAGACTTAAGAGTATAGTTTTTTCTTCCTAAGAGCTTGTTTAAATTTCTATCAATTGGCTACAAGTGGCAAATTTAATTTTGAATTGAAGAGGGAAGTTATTTTTTTGAGTAGTACTCAGTGATATTTGTTGAATAATAATTTCCAAGTTCATATACTCAAAACCACTCATATTTCATATATTTAAGGGCAAAAAACACGTATGTGTTAAATTTTAACAAACATTTTTGTTTTAAATTGATTTTTATAAACAAAAAGTTTTATATTTGCGTTGCGTTAAAACAATTTTTAGATTTTTAAAATACAAAGTTTCATGGCGAATACAGACAAAGAAAAAATGCTACAGTTAGCTATCGACAAACTTGACAAAGCTTATGGTAAAGGTACTGTAATGCGTCTTGGTGATAAACAAGTGGTTGATATAGAGACCATCCCCACTGGTTCATTGGGATTGGATATTGCATTAGGAATTCACGGTTTCCCAAAAGGGCGTATCGTTGAAATCTATGGACCTGAATCATCAGGGAAAACGACTTTGGCTATTCATGCGATTGCAGAATGTCAAAAACAAGGTGGTATCGCTGCCATCGTCGATGCAGAGCATGCATTCGATAGATTTTATGCAGAAAGTCTCGGTGTAAATGTTGAAGAACTTTTGATCTCTCAGCCAGACAACGGAGAGCAAGCATTGGAAATTACTGAAAATCTGATTCGCTCTGGAGCAATTGATATTATTGTGATTGACTCTGTAGCAGCTTTGGTCCCACGTAGTGAAATTGAGGGAGAGATGGGAGATTCTAAAATGGGTCTTCAAGCACGTTTGATGTCTCAGGCCATGCGTAAGTTGACTGGTTCTATCGGTCGTACTGGATGTTGTTGTATTTTCATCAACCAGTTACGTGAGAAAATCGGTGTAATGTTCGGTAACCCAGAAACAACAACTGGTGGTAACGCATTGAAATTCTATGCTTCTATCCGTTTGGATATTCGTAAATCAGGTGCTGCTATCAAAAACAAAGATGGAGCGGTGGTTGCGAATCACGTAAAAGTAAAAGTGGTCAAAAACAAATTGGCGCCACCATTCCGTATCTCTGAATTCGATATCGTATTTGGTGAAGGGATCTCTAAAGTAGGTGAAATCGTTGACCTTGGAGTTGATGCGGACATCGTTGAGAAGAGTGGTTCTTGGTATAGTTACGATGGTGCTAAAATCGCTCAAGGTAGAGAAGGCGCCAAACGATTCTTTAAAGACAATCCTGAATTGGCACTTGAAGTAGAAAAGAAAATCAAAGAAATCTACGCGCCAAACAGAGAAGAAAAAGAAGAGGACAACAAAAAGGATAAGAAAGAAGAAGCAGAGGCAGAAGCTAAGTAATTCTTTCTCTCTTCTATAAAAATAGAAAAGCCATTCAGATTAAGTTCTGAGTGGCTTTTTTGTTACGCTTTGATCAAACGCGACTTCTGTCCCTTTGGAGCGAGATGCCGGCAGGCAGAGGGAGAAATTCTCCATGATGTTTTAAGTAGTCCACCCCCTTAATCCCCTCCAAAAGGGGACAAGTTGCTCTAATTCTTTTCGAGTATATTAAATTATTGTATTTGCCTTTTCTTCTACGAAAAAAACAAAAGCCTTTCAGATTTTAATCTGAAAGGCTTTTTGTTTTTTACTAAAGTTCTAAGTTTACAAAAATGCGTAGGCCAAAACTGCCAATTGAATTAAAATTAAAACAATAGTAGGAGTGATTGCTTGTGATGGAATACGCAATGTAGCCCCTTTAGAGGAGTTAAGATTTTTTTGATTCATGAGTAAGTCAGTTGCTTGGTTAAATAATTTGTCTAAAAAAAAATGTGTGTAGCGATTTTCCCATAGCAACACTTAGTGACTCCTACATTCAAAAAATGAATGAGTTGAACTCATACAATTACTAAACGTACCTCAAAGTACGAAGTCACTCTCTTTGTGTTAAATACATTGAAGTAAAGATGAAAAAACGAACTTCTCAACTTGAAATGATTCTTCTCCTATTTAGCTTCGTTAAAAAACTTCGCCAATACTATTGAATTGCCTGTTTTTCTTTTGCTAAATAAAAAAATAATTTATTTCAATTTCGAAATCTTATTTCTTCTTTACAAAACAGAAATAAGTCTGTTTGTTCTGGTGGAAAAATCCGCTAAACGGATTCGTGGGGGTTTCTTTAAAAACTCTTTGGATTCTTCAATGAGCATTTAAATCGATTCCAGGGAAGGGAAGACTATTCTGATAAAATAGCCTGTTTGTTGAATAATACAATGCAAATATAATACATATTATTGATTTTATCAATATGAAATAAATGAAAATTACATATAAAAAATAAAATTATTCAAATTGAAAACAATCTGCTCTGTGACAGAGTTGGTTAGAAATAAAAAGAGGTAGCACAAATCAATGTGCTACCTCCTTCCATAAAATCATTATTTCCTTATCGCATTTCAAATCTCCTAAAGGTCGGATATTGCGTTAAAACTTTAAATGAAGCACTACATTCAATTGCTACATTTTGTTCTCTCGCTAATATTTCGGCTCTTGTAACTGGAGGAATCAATTTATAAGTACTGCTTTTAATTTTCTCGTGAGTATGAATAGTTGTTGGAGCTGAATCAATTCGTTTATTGGGATGATAGTTAACTATTGGTTTCATTGGTTCTTTAACTGGATCACCGATTTCGTCATTTTGTTCAGTAATAACTCGTGGAAGTTCTTCAATATGATCTGGAGCTTCCTCGTCATCCAATTTATATAGTTCGTTTGATTCGATTACGTTTATCAATTTTTCAGCGTAAGTTGGGCTACTTGCATATCCAGTTCTTTTCAAACCGTAAGCCCATTTTTCATAATTGATTCCATAATCAAACAGCTCTGCATACCGTTTGGTAGTTGTCAAAAATTCACTGTGATTTCTAAACGACTCTTCAACATTTTCATAAGCTCTAAAACAGGAATTGGTTAAATTTCCGTTTTCATCAAAATCATCATCTTTGAAGTAGAAAGTTTCACCTTTCCAATAAGTTTTACACTTTATACCAAAGTGATTGTTAGAAGAGCGTGCCAATTCGCTTTCGCCGTTTCCAGATTCGATAATTGCTTGTGCTAAGATGATACTTGCTGGTATGTCAGTCAAGTGCATCTGCCCGATTGCCAAGTGCTTATATTTTTGAATATAAGATTGACGAGCAGTCATTTCTGTGTTTGCAAATGATGCATAGGTGCAGGCGAGCGCCAACACTGTGAGAAGCGTTTTTAAAGACATATGTTCTGGGATTGAATTAAAAAAATCAATTAAAGGCGCAACTCAATTTGGGTATTGCATAGTTCCTCTGAAAAAAAGTAAACGAGTACTTTTTAAAACTATGCACCCACATAAAGCTGTGCAACAACTTGAAAGCCTTTGTTCTTTAGAATTTGATTTGTGGAAGGTAGGACATATAAAACTTTGTGTAGTCCTATCTTTCTCTTTAGTATTTGTTATTCTTCGTAATATTGAAATGAAAACCTTTGAAGAATAGTTTTTTATGTTCTCCTACAAATATGCAAACTTTATTCCATATTAGTTTTATTTATAATATATTTTTTTGAGATTTGTGTTAAATTTTTAAATTACCATGAACACTGTAAAAATGAAACTACTCCCACTCCTTCTCTTGATCCCATTTTTTGTTTTTTCCCAATCAGAAAAATATTTCAAATCAGGCCAAGAATTGCAATTGGCTGAAAACTGGAATGAAGCCATCGTTCATTATCAAATTGCCTTGGAACAGAATCCCAATCATGAAGATGCGCTTTTCAACCATGCAATTTGTGCCAAGCAGCTCAACAAGATGACGATTGTAAAAAAGGATATTAACAACATACTTTCTATCAATCCTAATAATGTAGAAGCCATAGAATGGCGTGGAGCAATCGCACTCAACGAAGAGCGGTGGCAGGATGCAATCAACGACTTCACAACTGTTCTCAAAAAAGAAGAAATCTTTGAAGTGCGCCTGAATAGGGCTATTGCTTATATGGAAAATAACCAACCTGAATTATGTTATGGTGATTTAGTTTCATGCAGGAATCAGCAAAGTTATCATGCTGGCGTACATGCGATTTTCGGAGATTATCATTTGAAAAAAGAAAATTTAGCGGAAGCCAAAAACGCCTATAAAAAATCATTGGATGCTTTCTCTGAAAATCCGATTGTCTTAAATAATTGTGGCATCATTGCTACCAAAGAAGGTGACTTCAAAGCAGCAATCAAATACTTTACAAAGGCAAGTGAACTGGAACCTCGTAGCGACATTTTCGCACATTTGGCACTGGCTTATGTTGAAGATGATGATTTTAATAACGCAACTCAGTTTGCAACTTTGGCTATTACAAAAGATTTAAACGAAAGCCGTGGTCATTTTACATTAGGAATGGTCAAGTTCAAAAACGAAATTTTTGATGAAGCGATTGAGTATTTTGATGATGCGGTAAATGCTGACGTAGATTTCAAAGACGCTTATCTTATGAGAGCGAAGTCTAATCTTGAATTATCGCTTACTCGCGTTGCTAAGCCAGATTTGCTCAAAGTAATTTCATTAGACCCTGAAAATGAGGAAGCGCAAAGGCTTTTAAAAAATCTTTAGTTTTTCAACGTCTGATCAAAATAGGGGACGAATTTAAAATTCGTCCCCTTTTTTGATCTATTACGTTTTTCTACTCCACCACATGCATTTCAATTGCTTGTAAAACCTCTTTTGAATCAGAAGTATTTCTATGAACAAAAGCAATTACTTCACAATTTTCTGCAACGAAATTATTAGGTAAAATAGTTGAAAATGATTTAGAAACACTTTCCGTTAAACCTACACCTGTCTGTGAAACTACCTCCCCATCAAACGGTGAAATATAATCTCTCAAAACATGTTTATGCACATAATCTTCAATCCAACCATCACCCGGTGCATTCAAATCTTTTTGATAATCAACAATACCGCTCTCCGTAATAATAACCGCAATTCGTACATCTTCTGGCAATGCTGAAAGAGCCAAAATATCAACATCTACGTTTAATTCTCTTGAGGCGGCATCATAAGTCCGACTCATAGTAAGTTCTACAGAACCTCCTTCAGCCAATTCTGATTCAATCGTCGCTGGCCACTCCGTTAAAGTCGAGTATAAACTACTTGCATTCGTAAGCTCTCTATTGATAGTTGCGCTTGGAAAAGCAAATGGTGCTCCTCCAAAATAGTCATTCACCAAATTATCACCATCTGCTGTACGGAAGTCAAATCTTTGATTATCATTCCATTGTACTTCCGATGCAAAAAAACCAGCATGAATAGAAACAGCAATTAGATTGTCAGGGTAGATTGCCAATAAGTTTTCTAACTCCGCACTTCCTCCTGGGCAGTTTTGACATCCCACTCCTGTAAATTCTTCCACCAAAATAACGCGATCACTTGAGATAGAACCCGGCGGTGGAATCGTCGGCATTATCTCATTACAACTAGAGAATACAACTAAAACCGAAACGAGCGTAATTAATATATTTTTCATAATGATAAAGTTCTTTTTTTTTAAAAATTAGAATTAACCGTTAAACGCACTCCATGAAAAGCTGGCTCCAAACGACAGATACCACCCGAACAAACAACTCCTTCAACTTGCTTGACATAACTCAATGAAAAGCGATTGTTTTTATGGGTATAGAAAACATCAACTCTTGGATAATGTAAATCTATTTTTTCACCATCTTCATCAATTGGCGAATTTTTTCCTGGTGAAGCATTGTACATATCTGACAAAGTAAAGGTCCAATGTGGTGCCATACTAAACTCTGCCAAGACAAATGCCCAATCACCGTAATCATGTTTATCTCCTTTGTCATCTTCTCCGACGGACATGTATTGCCCTTCAATTCTGATAGATTTCTTACGAGTAAATTTATATAGATATTCAAAGTACGGTGTAATCGTTTCTACATTCGGTACACCTGGTTTTGATTCGAATCGTTGTTGATTATATGTTTGCATTTGTACCCCACCGAGTATTTGCCATTTTCTCTTTTTCTTATAAGTCACTTCCGTGAAAATTTCGCGAAATAACTGTTCGTTGTCTAAGTCTTTCACATCTGAGTAATTGACATTAAAAGAAAGTTTTTTACTCGCACGATAGCGTGCATCCAATTGATATGCAAACTCACCAATTTCTTGAGTAGCAGCATTGTATCGAGCCAATAAACGATAAGTATTTATCCGAGTAACGGGTGGTAAGAAATTAATCAATCCATCATTCAATTTTTCAAGTCTCAAAAACGGATTAGAGCGAAGAACAAAATTTTCAGTTCGTTTCAAATCTGCCGTCAATGCAAATTTATTTTTAGCAAAACTGGCCGAAGTGTATAAAATTGTTCCTGGTTCAAAAACAAATTTTCCTAAGGAAGTTCCGCCGACATTCGTACGAATTGCCAAAGGGTCGAAAATAGCTTCTGCTGTTTTATAAGCCCCTTCGACATACCAAGAAATTGGTCCATAGGTTAATGTATTGTAAGCTGAAAAAGCAAACGTATTATATTTTGCACCAATTCTATCAGCTGCAAAATAACTACTCAAAGTACTTACCAAATCTTGAGTTTGCTGATCACTCAAAGTTCGATTAATTACTCCAATCCCAGGTGCCAAGGAAACAGGTCTCAAAGAATCGCCTACTGTCAGGTATCCATCTAAACTTGCTCCTTTTATAACAGATTCTTGTAAATCAAATTGACGTTTTTGGCGTCCTGTAAATCCTTTGACTTTCCAATCCTCGTTTAAGTCGTAAGTCAAACGGACTCCTTTCAATGCCTGATCTATTAAAAGTGGTCGCTCTTCATAAGCTCGATAAATAATCCCACTACCAATTTGGTCATAAATGTAACCACCTGTTATTTCTAACTTTTGAATCTTTTTGGTGACATACCATCGACCTATTCCTTCGTCAGTATAAGAACCGAGTGGCGTCAAAATATTGGAGTTATTGAACATATCGAAGCGTACTCCAATATCAAAGCCCCAATTACTATAATTGAGATTGAGCCAAGTATCTGCACCAAAAAGTTGGTGATCATACTGCGGTGTATTGAATGCTCCAATCAATGAATCTCTAAAAAAGAAATTACCATTTGACTGAAGATTTCCTGTGATTTTTGCGCCTTTTTGCGCCATTAGTACTCCTGAAGAAAGAATACAAAAAAGGAGTAAATAAAGTGTTTTGTACTGCTTATACATTTATTTCGATTTTGTTAGTGCTACTGTTTTTGTCAAAATTAGTTAATTAGGAGTTAAAGAAAATTATCGTCTGAACAAATACCCTGAATTAATTCAATTATGTCCGTAACATACTAAAGAATGATACGCTCTTAGTTTGTGCAATAATCAAAGAGGTCGCAAATTTGCCTCATTATTGCTTCTCAAAAAGCGCAACCGATACAAAAGTCATTTATAAAACATAAAAAACAGCCTGCGATATGAAAAACGTTTCCAAATTTTTAACTCTTGCTTTTTTAGTTCTTTCTATTTCTGTTTTTGCACAAGATGAGCAGAAGCTTCCAAGTGTAACTGTTAAGCACCTTGACGGACAATCCGTTGATTTAGCTACTTATGGCGAAAATGAAAAATTGACCGTCATTAGCTTCTGGGCGACTTGGTGTACACCTTGTAAAAAAGAATTGGACGCCATTAATGATATTTACGAAGATTGGCAAGAAGAATTTGATGTTGAGCTTTTAGCTATCACAATAGATAATTCACGTCAGTTGACAAAAGTTCCTGGTATTGTAACGACTAAAGGATGGGAATTTGAAGTACTGTCTGCTGACCAAAATGAAATTCAAACTGCACTAAACTTCCAAACTATCCCTCAGACATTTCTGATTGACAAGGAAGGTAATATAGTTTATTCACACTCCGGCTATGTGCCTGGCGACGAATTCGAATTGGAAGACCACATTCGAGAAGAAGCTGAAAAATAGCAATCACATATTCTAATCGTACTATGAAATACATGGGGCGAGTTCGTTGATAGTACGAACTCGCCCTTTTTGTGTACCATCAAACCCCGATTCGACGGATTGCAATCCAGTACGCGATGAATCTCTCGAAGAGGACTCAGCGCAGTATGAAAACCCAGTGGCTGCTCGCTTCCAAGCCCTCTTCCATAGACTCAGAAGAAACGGTGAACTGCACTCAAACCGTTCCTTTCTCCTCGAATTGGATTCGACGATACGTTTTTTTCTATCTTCGTTTTAAAAATAATTAAAATGAAGCATTTCACTCTCCTTTTCCTAGCAGCACTATTTCTTTTTAGCTGCAATCAAACCGCTACCACCGACACATCAGAAACTTCGACTCCAACCAAAACCATCGCCGAAATGAACGATGATGAGTTGAGAACTTACGCCGATGAGTTAGCACATAAATACATCATCGCAGATGGTCACGTCGATTTGCCTTACCGTTTAGGTACTCGTTTCTTTAGAATGTATAAGGAGTTGATTGGTATTCCTATCGAAAGTAAGGAAGGTGATTTTGATTACGTACGAGCAAAAAAAGGTGGATTGGATGCACCTTTCATGTCAATTTATATTCCAGCCGCTTATCAAAAATCAGGTGGTGCAAAAATTTATGCTGATTCGCTCATTAGTATGATTGATTCTATTTCAAATGCACATCCTGATAAATTTCAAATTGCAACTTCTCCAGATGACGTTGAAGCAAATTTTGCAAAAGGAATTATTTCTCTTCCGATGGGAATGGAAAATGGAGCGCCGATCTTAGAGCTTTCTGATGTTCAATATTATTATGACAAAGGTATTCGATATGTGACTTTGACACACTCAAAAGATAATCAGATTTGCGATTCTTCTTATGACACAACAGGCACTCATGGTGGCTTGAGTAAATATGGTAGAGAAGTCGTACTCGAAATGAATAAGGTCGGCATCATGGTTGATATTTCTCATGTTTCAGACGATGCTTTTTATCAAGTCATGGAAATTACGAAAGCACCGGTTATTGCTTCTCATTCTTCTTGTAGAAAATTCACGCCCAATTGGCAAAGAAATATGTCAGATGACATGATTGTAAAATTAGGAGAAGAAGGAGGTGTGATTCACATCAATTTTGGTTCAACTTTTTTAGATTCTAAAATCAAAAAATCTGCAGATAGTCTTCGTACTGTATTGAAAAATTTACTCGCAGAACAAAAACTATCGGATGAAGACTCTCTTGCTCAACCGATTATTGAGGAGTTTAAAAACTTACATAAAGATGCTCTCTATTCAGATGTTGAAATGGTTGCCAATCACATAGATAATGTCAAAAAACTGGCAGGTGTTGACCATATTGGAATTGGTTCCGATTTCGATGGAGTAGGCGATTCTTTACCAATGGGTTTGAAAGATGTTTCTGCTTATCCAAATTTGATTTTCACACTTTTGAAACGTGGATACACCGAGGAAGACATTGAGAAAATTTGTTATAAAAATACGGCGAGGGTTTGGCGACAAGTGGAGAAGGTAGCGGCGGAGATTTAAGTTTTATAGTAAGGGGGTGCTACTTAGGACCACTTTTAGATCGATTTCAAAATCGATCTAACACTTAATCACACCCTCTTGATTAATCTGAGAAATATATAAATCACTCTTAATCTTATTATCAGAAAAGATTTTTTGCATCGCTTCCGCTGCATTTTCAGCAACAAACGAATTGGGACTTAATGCAAAAATGGAAGGGCCAGCACCAGAGATACTGCAACCGAAAGCACCTTGCGCAAGTGCGGCATCTTTTACTTCTTGAAAGTGGGGAATCAATTTCGCACGTTGGGGTTCGATGACGACGTCTTGCATGCAACGTTCAAGCAATCCTATATTTGAACTTTGACAAGCGATGATGAAAGAAGCAAGGTTTGCACTTTGCTGTACCATCTGTTTTAGTGTGACGGTTTCCGAAAGAATATTTCGAGCGTCTTTTGTAAGAATTTCGATGTGTGGATAAATGACGGTTGCCATTAATCCTTTAGGGGCGAGGATGCGATGTACTTCATGCTCGTTTGGACTAAAAACAATACCGCCAATCAAAGAAGGTGCGACATTATCCGCATGGCGCGAACCAGAAGCCAACTCCTCACCGTCCAATGCAAAAGGCAATAATTTTCTTTTTTCTAAAGGTTGATTTAATAAAATGTTGACAGCGAAAGCACCCGCTACCGCACTCGCAGCACTACTTCCTAAGCCAGAACCAAATGGCATTTTTTTATGGATTTGCATGTCGATGCCCATGTCTTCGGCACCCAAGTGTTTGAGGACACTCAAGGCAGCGATTCCTGCCGTATTTTTTTCTACCTCATAAGGTAGCCTTCCTTTCGCGCCTGTGATTTTGGTGATTCGAAGACCTTTTCGATTGGTCGGTGTGAGAATGATTTCGTCTCCTGGTCGTTCCAATGCCAAACCAAGTGTGTCAAATCCTACTATGCAATTTCCTACCGAAGCAGGTGCGAAAACTTTTATTCCTGTCATATCCAAAGACGATTTACGGATGACGGGAAAACGAATGACGGGCAGACTTTCTCGTCCGTCTTTCGTTCTTCGTCGTTCGTTTTATAATGAATTTCCTATTCTAACTATTTCTGCAAAAACGCCGGCGGCGGTTACCTCAGCACCTGCACCAGGGCCTCTAATTACCAACGGACGTTCCTTATATCTTCCTGTTGTAAAAACAACCATATTGTCGCTTCCGCTTAAAGTTGCGAACGGGCTATCTTTCTCTACTTCTTGTAATCCGATGGTCGCTTTTCCATTTTCTAACTTGGCAATCATGCGGAGCAATTTGCCTTTTTTCTCGGCAATTTGGCGCATCTTTTCCATGTTCTCATCTTCTTTTACCAGCTCTTTGAAAAAAGCGTCAATTGACTTCGCATCCATCACTTTTTTCGGAAGAATAGAATTGATTTTTACTTCTTCTGGTTCTAAAGCAATTCCCGTTTCGCGTGCAAGAATAACAATTTTTCGACGGACATCAAATCCACTTAAATCTTCTCGCGGGTCAGGTTCAGTGTATCCTTTTTCTTTGGCTTCAGTTACGATATCTGAGAACTTTCGATCACCATTAAAATTATTAAAAATAAAAGAAAGCGAACCACTCAAAACACCTTCGATTTTTAAGATACGATCACCGCTCATATTCAAATCATTGAGCGTCGTGATGATGGGCAAACCAGCACCTACATTCGTTTCGTACATGAATTTTACCCCTCGCTTTTCAGCAATATTTTTCAATCGTTGATATTGGAGGTAAGCGGAGGAAGTCGCGATTTTGTTTGGTGTAGAAATCGAGATGCTACTATCCAAAATCTTTTCATAAAAATTGGTGATGCCTTCGTCGGCAGTATTGTCAATAAAAATAGAATTGGACATGTTCATATCGACAACCATTTCTTCGACGTATTGAGCGAGATCAGCTTTTTTGTCAGAAGCATCGAGTGCAGTTTTCCAAATTTCTAAATCAATGCCTTGCCAATCAAGGAGCATTTTTTTAGAGTTAGAAAGTCCGACGACTTTGACTTCAATGTTTTGTTCTTTTTTCAAATACTCTGCGTGTTCTTTGATTTGGCGAATCAATGTTCCACCAATCAAACCTACTCCAACCATGAAAATATGCAACGACTTTACATCAGAAAGGAAGAAGGTTTCGTGCATTGCATTCAATGCTTTTATCTCATCTGATTTTGGAATCACGACAGAGATGTTTAGCTCTGAAGAGCCTTGAGCGATGGCGACGACATTGATACCATTGTTCCCCAATGCCTGAAACAATCTGCCAGAGATACCTGGTTGATAGCGCATGTTTTCACCGATAATCGCTACAACTGAAAGGTCATCTTCGACCTTCACTTTGTTGATAACGCCTCGTTCTATTTCGTATTCAAATTCCTTTTCAACGACTTTTTTCGCTTTCGCGGAATGAGCAGGTGCTACCGAAAAACTAATTGATGCCTCCGATGATCCTTGCGTTATCAAAATGACATTAATACCTGCCTGTGCAATTGCTGA
>CALLVG010000095.1 GCA_938010715.1 uncultured Saprospiraceae bacterium | reverse complement strand
CAAATCCCAATCAAAAGAATCATCTCCGCAAAAAGCAACTGCAGCGCCTTTGACATTCACTGCGCCACCGAAGAATTCGATTCCATCATCGCTATTGGCAAAAACTTCTATATTTTCAATCACGGTGCCTGAACCCACCGCACCGAGTGTAAGACCATTGATCTCATCACCAGGAGCCAGTTCAGCGCCGCCGTGTCGAATAGAAACATACTTCAATGTTCCTGAATTATCGGTATCATCATTTCCACCAAAAAGTGCTCTCGTCTCTCCCGCTGGAATTCCTTCAACTCCAGTTTCAGCAGTTGTATTTCCGATGATTCCATTTCCAAGAATTATCAAACCGCCCCAAAGTCCTTTGTCGGTATCATCAAGATCTGCATTATCATTGGTGTCATCAATTTCGCAAGTAAAGATGATTGGTTCAGTTTCTGTTCCGATGGCATTGATGGTTGCATTTCTTGAAATAATCAGCGCAGAAGCATTATCGCTTGTCGTTGGTTCTTCTTTTGCTTTGATTACTGTTCCAGCTTCAATATTCAACACACCGCCAGATTCTAAGAAAACGAAACCGTCGATCATATAGATATTGTCTTTTGTCCAAGTGTATGTTTGGCCGCCTTCGAGGTCGCCGTCTTTGATTACCGTTTGAGCAAAAGTGAAATTTGCAGTTGTAAAAATTGCTAATAGAATGTAGATAAATTTCTTCATCGTCAGGTTTTAATAAATTAAGTTTTTTAATTTCTTTTTTCTGACGGCAAAAGTAAAGGCAGGTAATTAACAGAGGTTTAGGTGTATATTAAGTTTGTGTAAACTTAGGTTTACTGCCTCGTCCAAGTATTTTCCATCACCTCACCATTTGGCCATTCTTCAGATAAAATCACCTCATTATCATTGGTAAACTTGTAATCACAAAGCCAAGTTATATTTCCACGAATTTCTAACCTGCCTTCATCACTAACAAGAATAAACTCCATATCATCATCGGTAGCATTCGTCGAACTATAAAACATGGTTGCTTTTGCTTTATTATCATCAAGAATTTCTGAATCAGTGATGGTTAAAATGTCTCCTTCATAATTTGATACAACGCCATCAATCTGCTGTTGGGTAAGATGCCATTCTCCAATAAATGCTTGTACTGGGTTGATGGTCATTATAGGTTCATCTGAATTACAGGAAAGAATGAAGATAAGGCAACAAAGAGGAAATAGCTTTTTCATTTACTTTTTATTTTATGTAAAGAAGTGAGTTTATTTTTATACTAAAGAACCTGAGTTTACAATAAATGGAATATTTAACATTTGATTTCTCAGATAAAAAACCTGTTTAAAGAAGATAAGTAGCCTAACTCAAATAATCGACACATTTTTGACAAACAAATTTTTCGCTACCCTACGTTAAAAAATAAATGACGATTATTTAACTTAAGCTACTTAACTATCTTTACCAAAATTTGATATTCATCTTCCACTTAGCTTTTCCATTTTATGAAAAAAATCTTCTTCTTACTCTTTACGTTAATTGCTCTTTCAAGTTGTGACAAAAAGAACAAAGCCGTTCTTGAAACAATTCAACCACGAAACGATAATACACCTCAACGAGTTACCAAACTTGATGCTGATAAAATCATTGATAAAAATGCAACAACTTTTTTCCTCGTCCGACATGCGGAGAAAATGAAAGAATCAAACGATCCAGCATTAACCGAAAAAGGAATTAAAAGAGCAAATGATTTACAAAAGGTTTTATTCAATATTCCTATAAAAGCAATTTACACTTCTGATTTTCGTCGTACAAAGCAGACTGTTGAACACCTTGCAATGATGAGATACATGGCTGGAGATGTAAAAATCTATAACCATAGAGATTTGGGAGGGGCTGCCGAACAAATGATAAGCAACCACCCAAAAGGAGTCATTTTAGTTTCGGGCCATTCCAATTCAACTCCAACAATGATCAATATTTTGACTGGCACCAATAATTGGGAATCACTTTCTGAATCTGATTATGATAATCTCTTTATCGTCTCAGTTTATGAAAATGCACCTGCCAAAGTGCTTCATTTTAAATATGGAGAACCCAATTCTTAAATTTGTTTCTTCATGGTAAAAAAAAAATCCCGAGTCCTCAAGAAGGATTCGGGATTTTTTTGGTCCATTCGATTTTCAAAATCGAATGGATTGAGCTTTTAAGAAAACGTCTTTCAACGATATTTAATCAAACATCTTTCCCAATTGCTTCCGCTGCCAATCGACCACTGCGCATCGCTGCATTTATCGAGCCGTTGAAGTTCCAATCACCTGCAAGGTAAAGTCCGTCACGAATTTTCAAGTTGTTTGAAGTGGTTTCGTGGCTTACTGATTTTTGATTGGGTAAGGCGTAATTGACTTCATGTGTTTTGAGATGATTCCAATTTTCGACCTCGTTTCCAAACCAATTTTTCAACTCTTTCCGAGCGTTTTGGATGATTTCTTTTTCAGAATAATTTGGTTTGCCTACCACTGAAATTGAAACTAAATTTTTCCGTTCAGGCGCATAACCTGGAGCGACTTTACTGATAACACAAATATTATTTGTCAGTCTATTTTTTGATGTATTGAGTGCAATGATCGGTTTTTCAATCGGTGATTTATCCGCAGCAAAATGGAGATGAACTGTCGTTTGAAATTCCTTTTTCGCGGAAGCGAACTCTTTTACCAAACCAGTTGCCTCAGTGGCTAAAATGATATTTGGTGCAGACAATTTTGAACCATCAGAAAGAAAAACAGTTTGTCCTTCTATTTTTGAGACTCGTGCATTAGTTTTTATGGAATCGGAAATTGGATCAGCCAATTGTTTTGAAATTTCTTCCATCCCCAAGTTGGGAATCGCTCCGTCTCCTTCCCCGAACATTTTAAAAACAAAATCAAACATCCGACGACTCGTCATCAATTCATTTTCTAAAAAAATACCAGCAAAAAAGGGTTGAAAAAATCGGTCGATCATTTTTTGACTAAAGCCGTAATCTTCTTTTAAAGCAGCAGCAGTTGTTTTTTCTTTTTGTTCAAAAATTTGCTCAATCGACATTTGACTCAATCGAGTTTTCAAACTTAGAATTTTGAATTTGTCCCCCAATCCTCCTGCACTCGAAAACACCGTCGCAAACAAACTCGAAGGGTCGCGCAGTGGGTCACCAATTCGTTGCGTGCTACCATCGGGCATCAAAAGCATTGCACCAGGAAGGAAAGTTTTCAAATTTAGTTTTTTGTAATCCAACCATTTTTGAGCTTCTGGATAGGCGGTCAGCAAAACCTGAAATCCTCGGTCGAAGCGATACCCATCCACTACATCGGTTTTCACTCTTCCGCCTACGCTATCGGTCGCCTCCAATATTTGGAACGAAATTCCTTTTTGTTGAAGTGCTCGTCCAGCAGTCAAACCTGCTAAACCTCCTCCGATGATGATTACTTCTGACATATTGTTTGATTTTTATTTATAAATGGTAGGATCTTCGACCCCTGCCAACTCAAATGCTTCCTTCCGCTCAAAGCAAGTTCCACATGCTCCACAATGAATATCGAGCCCTTTGTAACATGACCAAGTTTGGCCGTAATCGACACCCAATTGATGACCGATTCGACAAATTTCAGTTTTATCGACCTCTACAAAAGGGGAGATGAGTTCTATTTTTTCGTAAGTACCGAGGCGCATAGCAGCGGCCATGGCATCCATAAATTCGTTGCGACAATCGGGGTAAATCGCATGATCGCCTGAGTGTGCCGCAATCACAACTCCCTGAGCGCCAATACTTTCTGCATAGCCACAAGCAATCGAAAGCATGATTCCATTTCTAAAAGGAACGACCGTTTTTTTCATCACCTCATCTGCATAATGACCTTCGGGTATTTCTTCCTCATTTTTCAAAAGTGCAGAATCGAAGAGGTTTTCAATAAACTTGGCTTCGATAATTTGATGAGGCACATTCAGTTTATCTGCATGATATTTTGCAAATGGAATTTCTTTATGATTGTGCTTTGAGCCATAATCAAAAGAGAGTGTTCCGATGACTTCATATTGATTTGCAGCTTGATAAAGGGCTGTGACGGAGTCCATGCCTCCGCTCAATAAAACAATTACCTTCTTCATTTCAATGAATCTAAATCCAAATCAGGATGCTCTGCAATCGTTGTCAAAAAGATACCACCTCTCGCTGCAAATTGACCTTCCACACGCATCCATTTAGGATTGGTAGCAGTGACCAAATCATTCAAAATGGTATTCACGACCTTTTCATTAAAACCTTGAAAGTTACGATAAGATTGCAAGTAATATTTGAGTGATTTTGTTTCGACACAAAGTTTGGCTGGTGTGTATTTGATTTTGATTTTGGCAAAATCAGGTTGCCCTGTGATTGGACACAATGATGTAAAATCTATACATTCAAACTGAATAAGGTAATCTCTTTCTTGAAATTGATTTGGAAAAACATCTAAAGGTGACTCTGACGGACTCGTCGGCGTGGCATCCACTGATTTTCCCAATAATTGGAAGTCTTTCTTTTCTTCTTTCATAATATGATAAATGCCCTATTGGCTTTGATAGTTCAAAATTAGGCACAAAGAAAAGAAGAGTTTCTTAGTTTTCACTCATTTCTAAAACTGGAATGTTTTCTAAGTTGACATTAGCATTCTGTTTCACTTCAGGTTTTGGGATTTGAATCGAAATGCAGGCGCCACCAAATCTACTTTCTTCAATCCAAATTGCACCTTTGTGTACTTCTACAATTTTCTTACAAATAGATAAACCCACTCCTACCCCAGCATTTGGGTTTTTAGAATCCATTTGAGTGAATATTTCAAAAACAACATCTCGATGTTCTTCTGGGATGCCCAAACCATTATCCATCACCTTGATATAGGAGTTGTGCTCGTCATCTGTTGCTTCAATAAAAATTTGAGATTGAATTCCTTCGGGTGTAAAATAAAAAGCATTATCGATGAGCAAGTTGAATAATTGCTTTAATTGAGATTTATCGCCGCTCACTTCTATA
This sequence comes from uncultured Saprospiraceae bacterium, assembly GCA_938010715.1. Lineage (GTDB taxonomy): Bacteria > Bacteroidota > Bacteroidia > Chitinophagales > Saprospiraceae > JAGQWW01. The sequence continues at coordinate 1,326 of CALLVG010000095.1, read as the reverse complement.
CCACAACTATCGCATCCCAAATAAGCATTTCTGTCAACGATTTCCTGAAACTTTTCCATTTTAATTTCCTGAATTAGTTGTGAAACTTGGCAAATTTCAGGTTTTAAAGTCTTTTTAGAAACAAATCCAAATTCATATAAACCCGATATAGACTTATTGAGATTGTCGCTGTTTTTAGAAACAAAGTCGAGTAACTCCAGCTCTTTATAATCTAATTTGTTATGAATTTGTGGACGAAGCATGCCCAAAAAGTTATCAATATTACTTCCAAGCGGAGTTAATTTTTCGATGACCAAAGTTTCAAATGCACTTTGCTTTTTACTGTTGTTGATATAGTTTTTGAGTTGCAAGTTTCTTTCTCCAAGCTCAGTAGTTTTTTGTTTTAAATCTTCCTCTAATTTTTCTAATCTAAGTTTAGAATCATTCAATCCATTTCTAAATTTTTTCAAATTTGAAACAAAGAAGAAACAGAAAGAAAAGGCAGCCATATTATAAACAGCATAATAAATCCACTCCGAAACGATATAATCCGTCAAGCCATTATCGGGTCCTCCTTTGAGATAAAAAACGGCTATAAATTGGCAAAAAATCCCAAAAACCAAATAAGCAAATTGTACTTTTAATTTTCTTAAAAAGATAAAAGTATAAAATGTTAAACATGGGAAAATCATAAATATGGAACTGAAATTGAGCTGGATAACCAAAGTATCCACCAAAAACAAAAGTCCAGAAGATAGCGCAAAAAAATGATAGGCAAGTATCTTTTTACCTGATTTAAAAATCATTCCAGAAATAATTACCATCAATATATAGACGAGACTTGAAATGATATTCAGCTGATTATTGGCAGCATCTAAAAGTGGACCGATTAAAGCTATGCAAGCTAAACAAACGACTACCTTCATGATATTCATGAATAATTCTTCAACTGCCTTTTCGTAGAATGAACCCATTGTTCTTGGTTAAGAGGGGGATGGTTTATGCTAATACGAGGGTTCACCTTATGCTAATTCAATTTCTTTGCCAGTTCGTTTTTATTAGACCTTTATTCTAAAATAAAAATATCCTCAAACCCCTTTAAATTAAAGAATTGATCCATGAGAAACCAGCAATTTACGAAGGAGTTTATTTTAGGAAATGCGGATTGCAAGTACATCGCAACCCGCATCTCGAATCTTTAGGAACGGTTCAGAATTAAATTGCGTTTCTATGGGCCGTTATTTTTTCCTTCTTCAAACCTACCCTTCAAAGTGAAGAGAAATGGTGAAAGTTCTTGATAATACTTTTTCGATAACGGTCGATTGCTCTAAGTCGTCATCGTAAATT
>CALLVG010000094.1 GCA_938010715.1 uncultured Saprospiraceae bacterium | reverse complement strand
TTGCTACTCCATTTTCGATAGTCACTAATTCTAAGACCTGCTCATTGAATTTCAATGTAAATTGATAACCATCTACCGTTTGCAAATCTTCTGCGTTGAAAACAACTTTAACTTGCTCTCCTGCTTTGAAGTTTTGCTCTTCTACTTTGAATTCAAAATTACCGTTGAACGTTCTATCATCAACTCCTAAAATTCCATTTGCTTTTGAATCGCCGTTCACATCACCTACTTTGATAGCGGTGAAGTTCATTTCCAATTGTGGAGCATCCAAGTTATTGATGTTGGTCAATTCTGGAATTGTAGTGTTCCATGGATTGTTTGCATCTGTGAAAAGGTGTGATTTTTCGACGAATCTCCAACTTGTATTATTTGGAAATTCATTTGTCAATCTCAAAACAACTTTTCTAACGGCAACCAAATCAAGTGTTGAAATACCACCAGAACGATTCGCATCTGCGGCCAATACTTTATATGGCGAATCCAGTAATCTTACATTTAAGATGTGTTTACTCATTAATACCAAATCAAATGTTGAAACGCCATTTGCAACATCATCATTTTTCATTGGTGTGATTGAATAATCACCGCCGATTGGTAAAACAAATTCATACGCACCATCAAGATTAGTTACCATTGAATTCAACATCGTTGGGCCAGCGTTTACTTCAACCGTTACATTTTCAACTGATTCATGATTTTCATTTGTGATTTTTCCAGCAACAGCAGATTTTGAATTTGAGCAAACTCCGTTGTTGTCCTGAACCTGTACAAAAGTGGTGCAGTAATCATTATCTTGATTGTCAGCGCAAGCATCATCGGCAGTTCCATCTTGTTCCGCTACCCAAAGTTGAACCATTGTGGTTCCATCAGCGACATCATCGCAATCTAATACAATAAAATTATCTGCTGGTAAAGTGGTAACGTGATCCTCACTTGTGATGAATCCATCACCATTTGTATCTTCGATAATGTTGATTCTTAAAATATAATCTGAACAATAATCGAAACTTGAAGCGTCAAAATCAGATGCCCATAATTCAACCATACCAGAAGCTGGCATCACGTCGATACTCAATCCGTTGAAACAAACTGGCGTTGGTGCTTTACAATCAACTACTGAGAAAGTAATATCAATTTGTGAAGTATTTCCACAATCATCCGTTACTAAAAATCTTGCAGTGTGGGTACCCAAAGGTAATCTCATTGAGATAGCATCACTTCCATTAAAGTCAGCTGAAGCGAAAGTGCTGCTAAATGCAGAAATCGCCCAAGTTGTTGTTAATTCATTTGTACACAATTCAGTGATGTCAATTTCGATATCCACTAAACCATTACATGGATCTTCATCCAAGTCCCCACCGCAGAACTTGGTAGTCCCATCATAAGATACTTCTGGGGCAGTATTGTCAAATATTTTAACATGCTGACTCCACTCGTAATATCCAGTTGATGGATAGAAAATTTGAGTTGGATTTGGTGTGTAAACAAATAGAGAACCTGTTGAACAATATTCTCCATCATCTACATTTCCATCTCCGTTTCCGTCTCTTAAAACTTTTGTTGGCGCACTAATTCCGTCATACTCACACCAATTGATTGCTCTCCACACTCGAATGACTTTTCTACACTCATCGCCAGCTGGGCCACCTGCGTTGAATGGTCTTTCTTCAACATTTACTGCTATCAAATCACATCCTGTTTCGACGAAAGTCAAATCATCTGGTGCGTTGTTATTATCACACTCACCTTCATAATCGGAAGGGAAAGTGATGCAGTAATTTGTAACTGGTTGGACCATGATTACTTGACGACAAGAACCCAAAGAACGGTTTCCAAAATCATCTTCTGCACGGAACGTACGGGTGACGTTTCCAACTCCACACAAATCAAGATTTACTCTCGTTGAAACATATTGCAATTCTGCATTACAATTATCCAAAACTGTTGCAGTTCCAAATAAAGCATCTAAGGCTGCATCATCATCGTAATCTACATTCTCGGGTAATTCATCACAATTCAACCAAACATCTGCTGGTGCATAACATTCAGGAATAATTTTATCATCTAATAAGACTTGCACCATACAATCATTTGAATGATCATCGGCTGTACTTACGGTTACGGATCCAAGTCCAGGATTCACATCATAAACTCTCAAAATCACATTGATTGAATCACCGATATCTTCACAACAGAAATTGATTTCATCATTGAACCTTCTTCTATCATTTGAGAATCCAGGGCAATTATCATCCATTCTTCTTACTTTGAAAAAAACTGGACCACAATCGTCATAACTACCTTCATCTAAATCCCTTGCTAAAATAGTAGTTACACCGTCAGGCTCAGCCGCCAAAGAAACTTGAGTCAACTCTCTACAAATTGGAGTTGGAGGAGTGGCATCAATTACATTAAACTCAATGGTATCTCTTGATGTATTTCCGCAGGCATCACTTGCTTCAAAAATGAGGTCATGCGCGCCTTCTGACAAATATGGAGATGGGATAGAGAATGCAATCAAATCTCCATTGTTATTTAGCACTGGCAGACCTTCTCCTGCTGGAGTAAACAATCTAATATTTTCAACGCCAGAACAATCATCTGTCACCGTTGGAATTGAAACCAATCCGCTTGAGAAACATTCTGCGGTTTTTCCATTACCAACTGATTGATTGGTAGTCAACTCTGTGTCATAAAGCGAATTTCCGTCATGGTCAACTGAGTATGAAAACACTGGCGCTTTTTTATCAATAACTTTAATAATCTGAAGGTCAGAGGTAATATCTCCTGTACACCAGTTTAGAACCGTCCAAGTTCTTAATATTTTAAAAGCAATCGTTGTGTCAACACCATCGCATGCTTCTAATTTTTGGTCTAAATGAGTAACTGAGAATCTACATCCTATTCCAACTACATTGGGCTCGCCTGAACCAGTAGATTGTAATTTTCTTCTGTTTGAACTTGAAATAAGGTTATAGTTAATATCTAAATCTTCTGCATCTGTCCACCAAAGTGGCGCACCTGCTGTGGTATCATAGGGATGAACACCTGGGAAATCGTCTCCATTGCTACCTGGAATTCCACAGTACAATAAAGAGGTATCAATCTCTGCAGCTTCTTCCAAAATATCAATATTCAAACGAGTTGGGTTTATGACATTCGGGTAGTTTGAAAAATGCTCACATGCCCAAGTAATATCATCTGGGAATGTTAGATTAGGTTGTGTAACCGTAATTACATGAGTACAAGTATTGGAAGCATTTCCATACTGGTCACCCGTCTGATAAACTCTCGTAATTGTCACTACATTACAAACATCTCCAGTCGTTGTTTCAGAGAGCAAATTGACATCCATATCTCGCGCTCTATCACAATTGTCCACAGGTGTTGGAAGATCAATGTCATCTGGATTTTCACTACATGTCAAATTGAAAATAGTTCCAACTTGTTCATCTCCATTAACATCGGTATAAGTTACTTCACACTCAAGAACTGGTTTGACTTTATCTTCAACATGTACATCTCCCCAACAAAAGTTTCCAGAAATTGGATCGATAACTTTCAAAGTGATGGTGTTTCCAACGTCTGCACAATTTACCCAAAAGTATCCACGAGGCGCATCACCACCGCAACTTCCTGCCAATTCGTGCACACGCTCTACAATATAAGCATCATAACAGCCCAAGTAGTCCCCTTCTAAAATTGCATCGGAACTGATTAAAGAACATCCTTCATCGGTAATTGAAACATTAACCAAATCATTACAGGCCATGATGTTTGGGTTTTCATCAATCGTCACTACTTCGGTTATACAAGTTTCACAACCAGGATTGTCTTGAGCTTCGATATCGCTATCTGCACCTGTTGGAGGCCCTTTGATTACAGGAGTACCTGTTACATCTAATATTTGAGCAAAACCTAAAGCCTCTCCTGCATCAAAACAAAACTCAACAGTATGCGTCCCTGCCCCCAAAACCAGTGGGTCAAATATTGTACTGACAACTCCATTGATTTTGAAAACGCCTGTTCCTTCTATTGGGGTCACACCATCGGATTGCAATCCTGCATTTCCAACCAATGTTTCTAAGATTGCTCCAGTACAAACTGCATTAAAATCGTTTTCAATTACAGGTTTAGGATAGTAGCAAACATTACTAAGCCCTAAAGTCAAACCTGGCCAGAAGATACTTTCCAACTCAATATTAAAACCAATTGCATCTGCATGTTGCCCTACTACAGAGTAGGTTCCATCGCCATTATCAGTAATTATATCACCTGCTGTCCATGGAGCCAATCCGTTTAAAATTGAAATTGTCCACATTTGACCAGGACTATTTGATTGAATGAAAACTTCCTCATCAAACAAACCATTTCCAGCACAAGTACATGGGTCTGAAATAGTAGGCCCACCTGAGTTTGTAGTTATAGGTGCAAAATTATCTATACAAAATTGTGAAGCAATAATATTAGCCGTCGCTGTACAAGTTGAAGTTATTCCTGTTAGTGGATCAGTTGCCGTTAAAGTTACTGTTTGTGGTCCAACATCTGTACAAGTAAACATACTTGGAGCTACGGAGAATGTAGGTTCTGCACAAAACATCGTTCCACCATCAAAATCTAATGGGTCTAATGTTACATCGCCTGTCGCCGAAAGCGTTACAAACGCATCTTGACAAACTGCTTCTGGTGGGCAACATTCGGCTGGAGCCGTACCTGCAACTGCTGTTAAAGTACACGCTGCATCATCTGAGAAAGCTACCGTTAAATTGATTGGACCTCCATTTGCTGGTAACGTTACCGCAGAAAAAGTAGCAATATTTCCACATATATTGGTTACTGGAATACTTCCCATGGCATCGCCTGTCAATTCTAAAGTTCCAGTTGTAGGAGGTAAAACGAAAAGCACTTTTACATCTGCTGTAAAAGTTGAAACGCCATTTACAAAACTACAACTTGAAATATTATTAATTGAAACAGAGGAGATATTACACGCAGTTGGACAAGTTAGCGTCTGACCTGCATTAAGTGTACCTGGACTTTCTGTTGTAGGACCTGTCCAAGAAAAATCCATCGACATACTTCCTGTTCCTGTCAATTGAAGAGATTGGCCGATTGGTGTGGAACCAAATTCAGGAACGCCAACATCCATTGACATCATGCCAGCTGCTGGACCTGCTGTTGCCACAAAGTCTCCTTCGTAACTAATGAATTCTAAAACACATCCACTACTATTTACCAAAGCCATTCCATCTGGCGCGCCATTTTGAAGTCCGTTGGAAGGTAATTGAAAATCAACTGCCCCAAAACCTGTTCCTTCATTATCAATTACACCTGAGAGGTTGATAGTGTTATAAGTAGAACCATTAGAGCCATTATATAAAACCAAAGAATAGCCAACCAAGTTGATACCAGAAGTACCCGCTACTTCAATAAACTCACCAACATCTCCTCCTTGATTATCGTAGTGAAATTCATTGATAAACAATAACTCTGCGGCACAACTTGAAGGCATACATCCTCCAGGAGCTGTTCCTGCATCTGCTTTTGTAAAAGTACAAGCCATATCATCTGAGAAAGTAGCTGTCAATGAAATAGCCATGCCGTTTGCTGGCATCGTTACGCCTGTGAAAGTATGCGTGCTTCCTGTCAAACCAGCTACTGGAACACTTGCTGTTCCTGCTCCTGATAAATCTAATGTACCTGTTGCAGGTGCGCCTGCAAAGGTTACGGTTACACTTGCCGTGAAAGTTGACATGCCACCTGCAAACATACAAGCAGAAATATTTGAAGTTGTAATCTCTACGATTGTACACGCTGTTGGGCACTCAAGTGTTTGACCAACATTCAATAAACCTGGTGTTGCAGGCAATGGCGCTTGCCAAGTAAATGAACTTGCAAAACTGCCTGTTCCAGTTACTTGTAATGATTCTCCAATTGGAGTAGAACTTGTTTCCTGCACCCCAATGTTTGTAGAAGTCATGCCCGTTGCAGGGCCGTTAGTCGCCGTAATTGTTGTGCCTTCATAGTTAATGAATTGAAGTACCATTCCATTTGGATCAACAAATGCAACGCCATCTGGCGCTCCGTTTTGGAGACCTTGGATTGGGAAAAATATTGCGCCAAATCCAGCACCCTCGTCAGGAATAATACCTGAGAGATTCGTTATACTATAGGTTGTTCCGTTTGAACCGTTGTAAGGCACTAGTGTGTATCCCATCAAATCAGTTCCTGCTGTACCTGCGATTTCTACTCCTTCATTCACATCTCCACCTGCATTATCATAATGGAGTTCATTTATTAATAAAATCGTTGACGTACATGGAGTGTTAGGAACTAAGAAAGTCTGCCCTGTATTTTTTGTACCAGGCGTTGCTGGTGCTGGACCTGTCCAAGTGAAATCTGCAGGCGCACATCCATCCATGCCTGTCAAATGCAAGGAACTACCGATTGGTGTTGTTCCAGTTTCTGCAACGCCGATATCAGTTGAAGTCATTCCATTTGCTGGGCCTGCCGTTGCAGTTATCGTGCCTTCATAACTGAGAAATTGAATCACCATCCCAGCTGGGTCAACCAAAGCCATTCCGTCTGGCGCGCCATTTTGAAGTCCATTGGCTGGTAATTGAAAATCAACGGCTCCCATACCGGAAGCGCATTCATCATCAATGACCCCACTCAGGTTGATAGTATTGTAAACCGTTCCATTAGAACCGTTGTACAATGCAATCGAGTAACCTGCCAAACTTGATAGCGCAGGGCCCGCAACTTCAATAAATTCACCAACATCGCCACCTGCGTTGTCGTAGTGAATTTCGTTGATAAAAACAGAACCTCCTGCAATTGAGCAGGAAACATCCGCTTTTGCATTTTGCGGAATTAGGAAAGAGAAGATCAAAATTACCAAAAATGGAACTTGACCAAAGTGTAAAGATTTTTTCATGAGATTAATCTAAAATGCTATTGTGTAAGATTATAATTTGGCAAACCAAAAAAATCAATCGCACAAGCGACTGATAATCAGTTGTTTAAAACAATTAAAAAGTACGAATACTTTTTACTCAAACTTAGTGAATCGGAAGAAGGGAAAATTGTAATGAGTTTGAAGCTCAATTTCGCACACAAATTAACGTAAATAAAGGGTAAGTGTAGCTATTACGTATTTATTTTTTTAAAATACAAAAAAGTGGGTATTTTACAGATTAAAAAAAATCTTCAAGACTATACTTTATTCTAATACAAGGTCACATCTCCTTCAAATCGTTCGACAGTTCCATTCAAAAATTCAACTTCAGCAAAGAAAATATAGACGCCTGAATTTAGGGTTTTGCCTCTGTATTTTCCATCCCAACCTGAAGTGGTTTCGTTGATTGGTAAATCAGTTCCTTGAAAAACATTATTCCCCCAACGGTCATAAATTGAAAAGATATTAATTTTTGTCGCTCGCGAATCTGCAAAAATGGTAAAGAAATCATTTATTCCATCGTTGTTTGGACTGAAGGCATCTGGGATATAAACGGAACTTGTTTTCAATACTTTTATTAAAATATCATCCATACCAGAACAACCATTTTCATCATAAATGGTAACCTGAATTCTCGAATCTGCTTGTGGGCGAACGATTGGATTGAGACAAGTATCGCAACTCAAGCCTGTTGTTGATGACCACACGACACTATCAGGGATGATGTTGGTTGATGCGTTTAACTGAATTTCATCACCTAAAAAAATCGTTGTGTCTTGACCTAAATCAACTATTGGATTACCACTCCCCACAGAGACATCAAAGCTATCCTCAAATAAACATCCGTTAGTATCCATTATACGAATTTCATTGGTTCCGTCTTCAAGATTAGAATAAATTGCTGGAAGACTGGTGACAATACCTTGTGATTCATTATTGATAAAAATCAAAAATCGATCTGCTCCCCCATCAATAGAAGTGATTTCTAAAGAGGCCTCCTGAGCATCATTACAGTTTGCATTCTCAGCAAAAAACTCTGGAACGATTTCATCTGGAGCAATCAATTGAAGCGTCATACTATCGATACAACCAGCTGCATCAGTAATTACATATTTATAATCCCCTGCGTTCAAATTTTTTCTATCAAAATCCGTACTTCCATCTTCCCAAAGGATATCAATTGGTCGTGCTCCACTTGCCCCATTGATAAAAATAAAACCGTCCTCTCCTTCAAAACACCTTATATTAAAACCTTGATAATCAGATAGTTCTATATCAAAATTAAAATCACTTACTTCAATTAAAACAGGAGTTGAAGACAATAAAATATCACAATTAGAAGAAATATCTGGCACACCGAAAAAGTTATAACTAGTTGTTTCAGCTGGAAAAACTGGTAATAAATCACCATCCATAATATTGGTGAAAGGAATACTTGATCCTTGTGAAGTTTCAATAAAAAAATCAATCATCGGGACACCAGATAATGATATTTCCAAATAAGCAGTATCACCTTTGCAAATCGTTTCACCACCCGAAAGTATGAGCGAAATAACTGGATCAAACTGTAATTCAATGTTAAAAATACTATCACATTGTCCTGGTGTTTGGATGATTTCTACTCCTGTTGGATTTGTTTGACTGTATTCTGTTCCGTTGATTTCAATGACATCACCTTCACAAAAGGTCTCGCGAAAATCAACCATGATGGCTGAGTTAAAACTAAGATTAATTTCAACAATTGAATCACAACCATTCATCGCGCCATTTTCTAACATGAGTAAATCATTTGGATTGGCTTCGTTATAAACCGTACCATCTACAATAATGGAGTCACCCGTACACAATGATTGTTCTATCAAATTTCTACTCGGTGGCAAAACTGAAACGATTTGTGAATCTGATGCTGTTGCCGAACATCCTTGGCTTACGATACTATCAATTCGTATTTCGAATTGAGTAGCGCCTGTTGGTGATTGTACTAATTGTTGAAAATTCAGGTCAGTCGATCCGAACGAGCGATTGGAAGTCATCCCATTTTCAATAATCGAATAATAGGTCAAAAATGGAGGGGCGCCCGTAAAATTCAAATCAATCAGCACACTGTCTCCCTCGCAGATTTCATTTTGAATTGAAAAATTGACTGATGGCGCTGGTTGAAAAATAACTGGATTGCCAATCGAGACACTGAGGCAGGGATCTTGAAAATCAATCGTGCCATTTACTTCTCTTCCAGCAATCGCAGACATGTAATAGGTTTGGCCATAAACTATCGCGTTATTATATTCAAAAACTCCATCTGTATTTAAATCGAAGACAGTACTTAAATTTAATCCCAGATTATCGTGTAATATGAATAGTAAAATATCATCTGAATCCAACACTTCATCTTGATTATGTACTACAGAAACTTGCTCATCTCCACAAACCAATATAGGATCAGTGAACGGTTCTAAAGTCCCTGCATTAGTCATACATGAACAATCAAAAGTTCCAGAGCGAACAATCGTATCACAATTATTTCCATCAAAAATCATGAAATTGAAATTGCTGCTACTCGCAAAAAGTTGACTCTCAAAATTGTTTCCAGTCAAAGTTCCCATGTCGCCTTCTACTTGGAACGTCCCAGGCAAACCACCTTCCACTGAAAAACTAACTCTATATTCTTGGGTACCAGGTTCACATTCTATTTTAAAATCTTCAATTGAAAAATCGGGGAATAGATCAATGTTGATGGTATCTAAATTTTCGTTAGAACAAAAATTATCTATTACATCAGTGATTATAATTTGAGCTGGTTGATTAAATCTTTCTTGAAAAGTTGAGTTCGTTTGACTCGTAATGACGCCAACTGGAACAATTTGATTTTCCTTTTCATAGACAATTGTAAAAGGTGCATTTCCAGTAAGCATAACTGGAATATCTATAAACTCATCTTTACAAACCGTAAAGTCACTAGGCAAACTCACAGTTGGCAAATCATGAAAAACAATCGGCGTTCCAATCGAAACAGAAAGACATGGATCATTAAAATCAACGAGGTCATTTCCATTATTATTTCCAACGACTGAAGAGAGGTAATAAGGTGTCTCAAAACTTAAATTAGCAGTATAAAATAATTCTTCCGTTTCATAAATAGAAAAGGTTGTTCCGAGTACATCACCTGCATTGTCATGTAAAACATAACAATGCAAATCATTATTATCCAACACTTCACCCGCAGCCGAAAAATTGAGTGTATCCCCAAAACAAATATCTTGGGTCATATTGTCCATTGTTCCAGCATCAGAAATACAATTCGTTGATTGACAAGCAATTACAGTTTGATAACAAACCTGTGGACAATAAATTCCTTCCACACAAACCTCAATTTGGGTATCACATGGAACTGGATCTGTTGTGAAAATTTGACCATTCAAAGTCCCTGCTGATTGTGTAAAAGTATAGTTTGAAACGTCTTCGCCTTCTATTTCTAAAACGATAGAATAAGTATCATCAGCATTCAAAATGGTATCTAAAACGGTAATTTGCAAAGTCGGATAAACCACAACTTCGGCTGTTGAATTCGTAATATTTCCAACACAAATGGCATCTTCAATTTGAAGTATTTCAATTGTTGTATTATTCGTAAAAGGTAAACTCACTGTTGACATCATCGTCGTTTCCACATTACCTGCTGTTCCATTTTCTGACAATTGATATTGAAAAGGAGGAGTTCCAGTGAAATTAATTACGACCATTGCCGAACCTCCATCACAAACAAAAAAGCTATCCATTTGAAAGGATGCGGTTGGTACTGCAGTAAATTGAATCGGGATACTATTTGAAAATGAAAAACATGGATCGAGTGGATTGACATTGCCAGATCCATCATCATCTCCTGCCACTGCCGCAATAAGATAAGTGGTATTCAAATTCATTAAACCTGACATAAATGAAAACTCAGGAACTGAACTGATAGCTATGATATTTGCAGTTGCCAGATTTGCACCTTCATACAAAACGTAATTTAAAACATCATTGGGATCTAAAAATGAATTGGTGACCGGGCTAAGCAGCGCCATTTCATTTTCACAAAACAGAATAGGCGTACTACCAGACGCATTCAAATTACCTGCATTGGTCGAGCAGCCACAATTAGGGGTATCTTCAACATTGAGAGGCGAACAACTACTTCCATCTGAAATAATAAATTGGTACGGATCACCTGCTACAATCGAATCACTTGTAAATACATTTCCAACAATATTTCCGCTACCTAAGCTAAGCGAATAATTGGCTGAATTTCCTCCATTCAAAACAAAGGAAACAACATACATTGAATTGGTAGTATTACAACTCACAATCAAATTAGAAAATGTAATTTGTGATTCTACATCAATCGTCGTCGTCTGATCATTCACACAATCAGCATCCGAGTCAAACGTCAAGGTAATCGTTTGACCGCCCAAACCGTTTGGATTAAATTGATTGGTTGTAACGCCTGTTCCGCTCCACGTTCCCGTAGGATACAATGGATCTGCCAACGCACTCAAATCATAGATTGCAGCAGATTCACATAAGGTTGTTGTGCCTAAAGTTGGTGTCGCACCGTTATTAACTACAATCGTTGTCGTCTGATCATTTACACAATCAGTATCCGAGTCAAACGTCAAGGTAATCGTTTGACCGCCCAAACCGTTTGGATTAAATTGATTGGTCGTAAC
>CALLVG010000093.1 GCA_938010715.1 uncultured Saprospiraceae bacterium | reverse complement strand
ATTGAAAAACATAGCTATGGCTGGCGCTTCTTTTGTTTACGCACATGCTGCTTCAAAAGATAAATCAGGCATAGGTTAAGAATAAATTTTTTGGCTTAGAGAGCGATTGAGCATCTGTCATTTTTGACAGGTGCTTTTTTTTTGCCCATAGTTTTAAATTTCATAAAAAAATCGCCTCTTTCCGTACGCTACTATTACCTTGCGAACTCTTTCCTCACAATTTTCGTATTAACTATATGCAAAAAGGACTTGTAATAAAATCAACTGGTAGCTGGTACGATGTTCGACTCGAAGATGGAACCGTTGTTCAATCCAGAATTATTGGTAAATACAAAATCAAAGGATTACAAACCACCAACCCAGTAACTGTTGGCGACCAAGTAGAATTGATAATTGAAAAAGGAGAAGAAGGAACTGGACTTATCAAAAACATCTTACCCCGCGAAAATTACGTCGCTCGTCAATCTCCTCGTAAAAAGCATGAAATACATCTTTTGGCCAGTAATGTTGACCAAGCTGTGGTCATCGTCACTATTATAGAACCGATGTTGAAGCAAGGTTTCATCGATCGCTTTTTGTTGATGACGGAGCCATTTAATATTCCAACCACTATCGTTTTCAATAAAGAAGATTTGTATGGCGATGATGAGATGCCTGTGTATTTGTACTTGAAAGAATTGTATGAAAAAATTGGCTATACCGTCATGCTTGTCTCTGCCGAAGAAGGAACAGGGCTTGATGATTTGAGAGCACATTTAAAAGATAAAATTACACTCATCAGTGGTCAGTCAGGCGTTGGAAAATCATCATTGGTCAATGCACTTTTGCCCAATCTTGATTTACAAACCACTATACTTTCCGACTTTTCTGGAAAAGGACAACACACTACGACTTTTGCAGAAATGTTTGAATTGGAATTTGGTGGAAACATCATCGATACGCCTGGAATCAAGACCTTATCTTTCAATTATTTGAGCCCGATGGATTTGGCACATAACTTCAGAGAATTTTTCGTTGCTTCCGAAAACTGCAAATTCGGAGGTAGTTGCCAACATCGAAACGAACCTAAATGTGCTGTGAAAGATGCTATTGAAGCTGAAGAAATCAGCGATTTACGTTATGCAAATTATATGGCTTTGCTGGAAGAAATTGAAGAGCAAAATTATTGGGAACGGAGGAAGACTTAAGCTTTGTGGTATGATTTGCATTTATGATCCTAACAGTAAAAATTCTTTAAAACTTAGCTTTCATGTTTCCGTCAACCACGGCGAACAAATCACAGGCGGACTGATATTGAATCCAGTTGCAAACTAAATCCACAGGGGTAAATTATGAAGTATATTCCTTTTTTAATTTTAATTATACTTAACCAAGTTTGTAGAAGTCAAACAGAGCAGATTTTAATAAATATGAAAATTAGTTCTTATGAACATAAACAATTTGACCCTCTTTATTTTGAAGTGGAATTATGTAATAGTTCCGAAACTCTTATAGGTGTCAATACTTTATTTTTTGAGGTTAAAAAGATTAGTGATGATAATTGGGAACAAGTTGCTCAATTAGGTAAGCAAATAACCGAAGGGCATAGTATCGTTGAAACGCTAGAGGCAAATGATTGTATGACTAAAGAAGTAATTTTAATCCCTGCCTTTTATAAAAAAATCTATTTTGATGAACCTGGTCAATATGCAATTCGATATTCTATTATTTCGGAAGAACACCTTGTGATAAGCTCTGAACCATTAATTATATCAATTGAAGCCTATGAAGGGGTTGACAAAGAAGCGTTTGAGTGGTTAAAAGAAAGTAGAGAACCCATAGCTATATATTCTACGATAATATTTGGCTCTGATGAATGGATTGCAAGTGCGTTTTTCAACAGGTCATATAAGGATGATTTTGTTTTTTTAATTGAAAATTTCCCAAATAGTATATTTCAAGAATGGGCTAATTTAAATTTAATACTGTTACCAAGTGAAAGAGAGAAAATTATGGGGACGACCAAAGTTTTAACAAATGACGACCTCCTAAAGACAAAAGAGAATTTATCCTCTTTCATACGGACGAAAGTTTTCCAAAAACGAAATAGTAATAATCAATTTCTTAAAATCAGCAAAGAAATTCAACAATTTATAGAAGAGTATAAAAATTAACTTTTGTTTCTCCCCCTGGATTCAGTTTGCGACTGAATCCAATTATAGCCCGTCTGTGACGGAAACATGAAAATCAAATCTAAAGTATTTTCGTCATCAAAACGCCCATCCCCACTCTTCCCAATCTTCCTCAAAATCAATATCGGACAAAGTGGGCAACAAACCATAATTCATTTTCAAAGCTTCAATTTTAGAAACCGTTTGTGGAAACACTTGCTCGGTACTCCATTCTATATTTTGAAAAACAGAAGGTTGAAAACTATTCATTCCCAACAAATAATAGCCGCCATCTATCGCAGGACCAATCACAAAATCTTTCTCTTTTAAAATTGAAATAGCGTCTTCTAAAATCTCAGAAGTCAAAGAAGCGCAATCGCTACCGACAATTATTACAGGTTGATTTGTTTTGAAAACCTCTGTAAAAGCAGCAATTATTTTTGCACCCAAATCACCTTCTGGTTGCAATTTTTTAGTAAAAAAATCATTTGACCAATCATCGTTTTCATCAATGAATTTTGAGTAAAAAAGGAAAGCGTCAATTCCAGAAACCGCTTGAACTGTTTCACGGGTATGTCGCAAGAGTTCTTTGTAAATCGCCAAAGCTCGCTCATCGCCAACCGTCGCAGCAAGGCGTGTTTTTGCTTTTCCTAATTCAGGATTCTTTATAAAAGTTATGATTGCAGGTCGAGCCATTTTCGATTTCTTCGATTGTTTATAAATCGCTAAATTAGCGGATAAATCTCAAATCAAAAATGATGAAAACCTTACACGCACTCATTGTCGGCATTAATCAATATGCTGATGGCAATATTCCAAACTTAGAAGCAGCTGTTCACGACTCGAAACGCATTGAAAAATATTTCAAAGAAAATGCGAACGGCAATTATATTCCAAACATAAAATCCATTCATGATATCAAAGCAACGCGTGCAGGCATCCTCTCTGCTTTCGAAGAACATTTGATAAATAGTGGCGCAACGGCAAATGACGTTCTGCTTTTCTATTACAGCGGTCATGGCGGACAAGAAATGGCTGATCCGATTTTTCACAAATATTCACCAGACAAAAAACTCGAAAATCTCGCTTGCCATGATGCATCCCTTGCAGGCGGAACTGGTTTTATTGCAGATAAAGAAATTCGATGGTTAATCTATCAAGCAACACGATCTGGTGCGCACTTTTTAAACATCTCAGATAGTTGTCACTCTGGTGGAAATACACGTGGTGTTGGGATTGATGACATTCCAAAAGCGACTGCAAGACTTTCAGGTTTAGCAGAGCGACCAAGAAAAATTGATGAATTTGTTTTTAATAAAAAAATCGACCTTAATCAACTGAATACCAACTCATTAGACGATGTTATTCCTCAAGGAAATCACATCTCAATCAGTGCCTGTCAAAGTCATGAATCTGCTTTTGAGATTTTTGATGGCGGTATTTTCACTACTGGTTTATTAGACTTTTTAAAGAAGTCGAAAGGAGATGTCAGCTACTTCGATTTGAAAACACGTATCAAAAATTTTGTAAAAGGCAAGTTTGATCAATCTCCTCAAATTTATAGCAGCCACGATGATCCGAAGGTTCTATTCCAAACTTTTTTGGGTGGCGCTATGAAAGATAAGCCTGCTTTTGCCAATGCTTCTTACAATCATAATATCCGAAAATGGGAGATTGATATGGGCGCAATTTATGGCATTACTCAAAAATGGAAAGGTGCCAAACAACAAGTCATTGTCACCAATCATCAGAACAAACAGCTGACTGCTTTTATCACAAAAGTTTATCCGGCTCATGCCGAAATTGCTTTTGCGCCCTACTCCGACATCCAAAAAAGCGAACAATATCAGGCCTTCGTTCCGAGCATGATGTCGCGA
>CALLVG010000092.1 GCA_938010715.1 uncultured Saprospiraceae bacterium | reverse complement strand
ATGAAAGTGGAAATTACACCTTACAAGTTCCTGCTAATCAAGCATTTGAATTAGGTTTTTCAAGAATCGGTTACAAAGAAACAGCGGTCATGATTCGACCGATGAAAGAAGGCACGACTCGACAAATTGATGTAAAATTAGTCGCTTTCGAAAGTGGATTAGAAGTCGTCGTTACCGAAAGTAGAATTGAAGATGCCGGTATCGTTCGCGAAAACATGGAGCAACTGAAACTCATTCCTTCCACGACGGGTAACCTTGAAAGTTTACTGCCAAGTATTGCCTTAGGCGTGAGTTCTGGATCAGGTGGAGAGTTGAGTTCTCAATATAATGTGCGTGGTGGAAATTATGATGAAAACCTCGTTTATGTCAATGACTTTGAAATTTACAGACCGCAATTGATTCGTGCAGGACAGCAGGAAGGTTTGACTTTTGCCAATATGAACATGGTGCGCGATTTGGTTTTTTCTTCAGGTGGTTTTGAGGCGAAGTATGGTGATAAGTTGTCGAGTGTTTTAGACATTCGATACAAACGCCCTGATAGTTTGAGAGCATCAATCGAAGGAAGTTTGCTCGGTGGTGCAGCCAACGTAGAAGGTTCTTTTCGTTTGAAAAAAAATAGTCCTAATAAATTCAGATACCTGATTGGTTCTCGTTATAAAACGACTCGATACTTACTCGGAACATTGGATGTGACAGGTGAATATTTACCTGACTTTTATGATGTGCAAGGATACTTCACTTATGATTTTAATAAAGACTTTCAGTTAGGTGTCATTGGAAATTACAACCGAGCAGAGTATCGCTTTACCCCTGATCAACGGAATACTGGCTTTGGATTAATCAACTTCGCACTGCAACTTTTCTCTGATTTTGAAGGTCAAGAGATTGATGACTTTACGATGGGAATGGGTGGCGTTTCGTTGACCTATTTGCCAGACAGAAAAAACAATCCGCTCTACATGAAGCTACTCGCTTCTTCTTTTCAAATTTTGGAAAATGAACGATTTGACATTATCGGTAATTATGCGTTGAGAGAAGTTGAAAGTGCATTAGGAAGTGATAATTTTGGAAACGTAGTGCGACAACTTGGAGAAGGTACGCAGCACCAATATGTGCGCAATACGCTCTTCTCTCGCATCACCAACACAGAGTTCAAAGGTGGCCTCGAATTACAATCAGAAAGAGGTGGCATGGAAACTTCCATCAGCAACTTTTTGCAATGGGGTGTCAAGTATCAACATGAGTTCATCGATGACCAAATCAATGAATGGGAGCGCCTCGACTCCGCAGGTTATTCTTTAAAATTCGATAGCTCACAAGTCCTTCTAAATGAAGTAGTTAAATCAGAAAACGTATTATCTTCCAATCGTTTGAGTGCCTACTTCCAAGACACTTATACTTGGCAAAAAGATAGCGTTTCTGAGTGGAAAATCTCCGCTGGTGTTCGCGCCAATTATTGGGATTTGAATAAAGAATTTAATATCACGCCTCGTGCTCAATTTTTATACAAATCACTGCGTCCTGATAAAAAAGATATTGCCTACCGACTGGCGGCTGGACTTTATTACCAACCTCCTTTTTATCGTGAATTAAGAAACCCAGTTGGCGTTGTCAACACAAGTGTATTAGCACAAAAATCGGCGCACATTGTGGGTGGTTTGACCTATGATTTTTTGATGGGTAAAAACAATCCAATCAAATTTAGATTCATCGGAGAGGCTTATTACAAACAACTTTGGGATGTCGTCAGCTACGATATTGATAATGTAAGAATCCGTTATGCAGGTGAAAATGATGCAACTGGTTATGTCGCAGGTTTGGATTTGCGTATCAACGGAGAGTTCGTCCCAGATGCGGAGTCATGGGTCAATGTTTCCATTCTTCGAGTTAGAGAAAAGTTAGACGGCATTCAGCATATGGTTCGAGAACTTGGTGATTCGACTGGAACAGCAGTAAGAGATGTTCCGCGTCCAACGGATCAGGTTTTTACGATGTCCATGTTTTTCCAAGATTATTTGCCTCGTAATAAAAATTTCAAAACGCATGTACAATTTACGGTGGGCACTGGCCTACCCTACGGCTTGCGTGGCAACAATGATGTTTATAGAAATACTTACCGTTTTAGTCCTTACCATCGGGTAGATATTGGTTTTTCCTTTTTGTTGTGGGATGAAGCTCGTCGCGCCAAACGTCCAAAACATTTCCTGAAATTCACCAGAAGCACTTGGTTGAGTTTGGAGGTTTTCAACTTGATGAAAGTTCAAAACCAAGCGAGTACCACTTGGGTAAAAACCATTTTCAAACAACAATATGCAATTCCCAATTATTTGACGGGGAGACGGATTAATTTGAGGTTGAGGATGGATTTTTAATTTTCTAATTGTCCGATCGTTGAAATTGTGGTTTTGTAATGAAAGTGTTAAAATTCGTTGCAGTAATTTATTTATTGTTATATTTGGAAAATTATTAACATGTAAAACATTAATTATGAAATCATTTAACAACTGGGGTGACGAACTCCACACACACACACATTTTACGCTTTAAATTATTCAGTTTTTTCCTTATAACTTTTGCATCTTTTGGTTTCGGCCAGTATTCAGAAATTACACTTGAAGATAAAGTTCAAAATTCTGATTTAATTCTTGAAGGAAATATCATCTCACAATTTATTTATGAAAAAGATGAAAATATTTACACGGCAAGCAAATTAGAAGTTTGCGATGTTATTTATGATATCAACTCAGAGTTAGACGAAACTAACGAAATCTACATTATTTCTTTTGGGGGAAATCATGAATCGAAATACTCTAGATGGAGTCATGTACTAATGCTTCAAACTGGTTATGAGGGGCTTTTTTTTCTAAAAAAGAATGACCTTTATTCTCCAACTGAAGTTATCCCAGAGCATGACTATTATACTGTCTTTGGAGAAGAGCAAGGCTTCATTGCCTATGTAAAGGATGATTTGTCTAATTTTGAAGGGATTAGTCTATTCAATACAACTGATAACATAGAGGGTTTAATTAGTGACATAAATAATTTAACAGGTCAGAATTTGGTGGAATCTTCATGTATACTGAAGAAAAAAAGCGGTTTGATATTAAAAACAGATTCTCTCTATTTTGAAAATAACCAAGTTATAGTTGAAAATTCACTCAAAGGTCAGTGGAGCAAAAATTACCCAATCCTAAATATAAATTTAGACATCTCTTCAAATACTGATTTATCGAACTCTGGATTAATTGTTTCTACGCTTAACCCATTCCTTGAAAATAATTATGAAATTGAAGTAATTACCTCAAATGATGTTATAAGTATAGAAATTACATTATCTGCAAACTCATCTGACTTTTTCATTGCCAACTCAGACTTTCAACAATTCCTCAGATTTTCATTTTCAGATTCCTTTTTTTCATTTGATAACGATTTTTCAATAAATCTACTCGAATCCTCGTACGTAGAAGAAAATGAAGTTTTTCCTTTTGAGGAGTTTGAACTAAATTCAAGTAACATTCCAGTTATTCCTCGACCGGGAATAGAAGAAATCTTACCAAAAGATGCGTGCGCAGGGATTAAAGCTGATAAATCTTCAGGTGATCCTGAACTTTCTGGATATGTAATAATAAAGGGGTCAGGTTTCCATGACCTAAGCCCATCAAGTTTTCCAACAAAAATTCCTAATGATTATAGAGTAGAGTTTATTCGCTCTGGAGTAATTGGTACCAATGCATTTAAAATTACTCCTTTACCTGAAGATTACGAATACTGGACAGATTCAGAGATTAAAGTTAGAGTCCCCACGGCAGGTTGGGAAGTAACGAATGACAGAATCACTGGTGGTCCATTTGCTAGTGCTGTAGCAGTATCAGGTAGAGTCGAAGTACGCAATCCAGATGGGGCAGATCACTCTGACGATGATAAGGTAACAATTAGATTTGCCCAGTTTAATGAAATGGAAATGATTCTGGGCAGTAATAAATCTTTAGAAAACAAACTATTCAATCGCTCCAATAATGGAGGTTATTATTTTGTTTTTGATGACTCTTTCAATAATATCTATCCCTCTAATCCACAAGCCGCAAGGCAAGATGTTATTGACGCCTTTTGCGAATGGAATTTAGCAACAATGGCTCAGTTAGAGGTAGTAGAAACTTGTCCTCCTAACTCAATAGGCAGGTGTTACAGTATATCATATGACTTAGTACAAGCCCAAACCTCATCAGGAACTGTCGCACTAGCAGCAGGGGATAGTAATCCCAATCAGAGTAATTGTCCTGGGGAGTCTGTTGTTGGTTCAATGTCTTTAATATTCAATGATGAAATTAAAGATTGGAAACCTGTAAATGGGAATATTGCAAATCCTCTATTAGATAAACACATAATAAGAACTGCAGCTTATCATGAAATAGGTCATTTACTCCAATTAGGTCATGTACACAATGACGGAGCAACAATGCACCCTTTCTACGGTAATACAATTACGATTGACGATGATGCTATTGCTGGCGGAACCCATGTAAGCGAGGTCAGTTTCAATAGCGGTTGCACAGCACCTCTAATTTCAGGCACTACTTCCAACTGCAAAACGAATTCAACAATCAGTTCAAATGAACCTTCTAATTTTGAAATTTTCCCTAATCCAACTGATAAATCAATAACAATAAAAGTAAATGCTCAAGAGGAAGTAATTTCCATTCTAATTTATGATGCGCAAGGAAAGCCAGTATATTCAGAGAAAGGAAAATTTCTTTCAAAAATTATTGATACTGATGATTATCTTAGAGGATTATACTCAATTGTTGTTAAAACAAACAAGGGTATTGAAATTCAAAAATTCATTAAGTTATGAAACCATATATAGGAATAGTTTCTTTTTTAATCATCCTATTTTGTGGATGCAATTCAAAAATTGAAACTTTTAAAAACCCTTATACAGATCAAGATTTTCATTCAGTTTTTAATCCAAAAAAAATAAGTCCACTAAAAAAAGAGTGGCGAGAACTCTATCTTTACTTAAAAAAAGGACACCTACTAGAACGAAAGATAAAAAGAGGAGGCGCGCACATTTATACTAAAGAATTTTATCACTATATAAAGAAAAATGGGCTTCGGATCTATGAAACTCCTTTTTTGCAAGAATTAGATCAATTTATTGCTGTTTTTGGAATTCCAAACCAAAAACTTGTAGGACAAGGAGAAATAACAATAGATTATTTCCCAAGATTAACGAAGTGCATTACCTGTGATGTTAATAGTGGATTTGGATATACCTTTGATGAAAAAACAAAATTGCTTTTAAGAAAGTAGTGAAGAAGAATTTAGCGCATCGTTTTTATCCGTGGCACGACTCCTGTCGTCCCACGAGTTAAGGGCAAAAAAAATAGCCGATACTTTTACAAGTATCGGCTATTTTATAAATCTCATGAAAGAAACAAACTAAGCACTACGCTTAATCAACTTCTTCGCAGGTTGTTCTTTAACCAAATGGTCAAGGTTTTCAAATTTATAACCTAAACCAGAGAAGTGTTCCAGAATACGTGGTAAAACGTTCTGTAATTTTTCTTTGGCTTTGATGCTATCATGCAAAACCACAATCGAACCTGGCTCAGCGTGATTGATTACATTTCGGTAGCATTGGTCGTTGGTGATGTTTGGGTCGAAGTCTCCGCTCAATACATCCCACATCACTACTTGATAATGTCGGTTGATAAATTGCGTTTGACTTGGTTTCATTTTTCCGTAAGGAGGTCTGTACAATTCAGACTTAACGAGACTTGCGCCTCTTCTTACATTATGAAAATAAGGAATATTGTCGGTGTCCCAACCATTGAGATGATTCATCGTATGACTACCGATGGTATGTCCTCCGTTGACAACTTGTTGAAAAACATCGTTGTTTTTTTCAACATTAGAACCCACACAAAAGAAAGTCGCTTTTGCATTATAGGCATCTAATTGGTCCAAAACCCATGGCGTAATCCCAGGAATTGGCCCATCATCAAAAGTGAGATAAATAGTTGGTGAATCTGTGGACACTTTCCACGTGTAATTTGGAAAGAGTTTTTGAATAAATTTTGGCGTCTTTACTAGATACATAGTGCTTCGAAAGATTTTAATTATGTTCGGGATAATATAAATTCTGGATATATAAAGTGTTTGCGTTTGTTACTATTTACTAAAACTTGAAGTCCAATTGCATATTCGGCAATGAACTTAATTTGATACAGACAAAAGATAATTATTTATACTTTTGCGACCTAAAAATCAATCTCAATAAATAAAGGGAAGGTAGTTCTGTTTGTTTGCTTTTCGTCCTTATGTTTTCAATTCTAAATTGATTACAAAGTACGGACTTTATTGGAACGATTCCAAATATAATTTTGCTGCCTACTTAGACTAAGATTTTTTCAAAAAGTAATGATATTTTTCAAATAAAAGTAAATGAGTAAAATAAGAGTAAGATTTGCCCCAAGTCCAACAGGTGCTTTACATATTGGTGGCGTAAGAACAGCATTGTATAATTACCTTTTTGCAAAAAAAGAAGGAGGAACTTTTATACTCAGAATCGAAGATACTGATCAAACTCGCTACGTGCCTGGTGCCGAAAAATACATCATGGAAGCATTGGAATGGGCTGGTCTAAAATTGGATGAAGGCCCAGGAATCGGAGGCGAACACGGCCCATACCGCCAATCTGAGCGAAAGGCACTTTATGGCGAATACGCTAAGAAGCTAGTTGATAGTGGTCATGCTTATTATGCTTTTGACACACCAGAAGATTTAGCGAAAGCGAGAGAAGAGCATCCGAATTTCAAATATGGTATCATGACGCGTATTGTTATGAAAAATAGTTTGACGATGTCTGCCGAAGAAGTTCAACAAAAATTGGACGCGGGCGAGCCATCTGTAATTCGTTTGAAAGTACCTGCTGATGAGGCCATTTTGATTAATGACATTGTGAGAGGCGAGGTAACTTTCCAAAGTAATGAGTTGGATGATAAAGTCATGTTGAAAGGTGATGGAATGCCAACCTACCACTTGGCGAATATTGTGGATGACCATTTGATGGAAATCTCACACGTAATTCGTGGAGAAGAGTGGTTGACGAGTACGGCGCATCATGTTTTGTTGTATCGCGCATTTGGTTGGGAAGATACGATGCCGAAGTTTTCGCACTTGCCTTTGATTTTGAAACCAACTGGAAAAGGGAAATTGAGCAAACGTGATGGAGCAAAATTGGGGATTCCAGTTTTTCCACTTTCGTGGGATGGCGGTACGCCTGAGAATACATTTGATGGATTTAGAGAGTTTGGATTTTTGCCAGAAGCAATGCTCAACTTTTTAGCTTTCTTGGGTTGGAACCCAGGGACGGAGCAAGAGATTTTTACAAAAGAAGAATTAGCAGCTGTTTTTGATTTGGAAAAAGTTGGAAAGAGCGGAGCCAAATTCGATTACGATAAGGCGAAGTGGTTCAATCAGCAATACATCATGGAAAAAGATGATGATGCTTTGGTAGAAATGGTCACTCCTATCATCAAAGAACATCATGGTGAAGTTGATGCGGACTTTTTGAAAGGATTCGTTGGTTTGATGAAAGAGCGCGCTACCCTATTGCCTGATTTTTGGACAGCAGGTTCTTACTTCTTCAAAGATGTTGAGGAATTTGATTTGAAAAGTATTAGAAAAAGATGGAAACCAGAGAACTCTCCAAAAATGAAGGCATTCATAGGTGCTATCAATGGACTTGAAAATTTTGATGCAGCTTCAATCGAAACAGCAATTCACGCTTTTATGGAAAAAGAAGAATTGGGAATGGGTGTCGTAATGCCTGCTTTGCGCTTAGCGTTGACGGGAACTATGAAAGGGCCATCGGTGTTTGATATGATGTCGTTGTTAGGCAAACAACGAGTGGTCGAACGTTTGGAAAAAGGATTCCAATATTTCGATGATTATAAAGCATCATTGGACCAAGCGTAGGTTTTAAGGAAAACGTGTTTAGTGAAGTTAAAAAATTAGGTAGGCGATTTTATGGTTGAACGGCTTTATGGTTACATGGTTATATTCTCTCAGAGCCATAAAGCCATGTAGCCATAAAAAAAGCTACTTTCTTTCACCGATCACTTTGGTCTTTTTCAAAATCAAAAATAATGGCAAAAAGTACTGCTAAAAACGTAACTAATGAAGGTTTGAAAGGTCTAAACATCCGGATTAATGAATTTGGTGAAATTGATTTCTCAATTCAATTAGAGGATGTAAATCAATTTTTGAATAAAAATCTCGAAGATCCGAAATTGAAACATTTGCAAGATGATTTACTTCAATAGACTTTATTCTAAAAAATGTTGTAGAGCGGTTGATTGCTATTTTTTTGCCAATTGAGGCAAAAAATTTAAGGATCCGCCGCGGCGGATCGTTCAATTTTTTAACGAGAAGCGGTAAAAAAAGAGTGATTAATCGCAAATAAGATATTTTAGAATAAAGTCTAATAACTAATAAATTATTTTACATTTGTATATGTATAATTGAGAAAGTGCATGGAAAACCAACAAGTCCATGCACTTTTTTTATGCAAACATTTTAAAAACACATATTTAACAATTTTTGGATTAAAATTTGTTGTAATGTGTAAAGTACTATAAATACCTACACATAGGATGCTTATCATTTCCCCAAGCATCAATAATCTCTGGAAAAACGTTCTGTTAAAACAGATTATAAATTTAAATTAAATTAATATATTTAGGCCAATTTGGCTTTTAGTAATTTTGGCATTTCATGTCAAAAAATTGCTATTAAGATTTATTTTTTTGCTTTTGTTCCCATGAACGTGTGCTTATTTTTGATTTTTATTTAGATTTTTCAGTCCCAAAAATTTAGACATACGTATAACATCAGCAATAAAAAGTTGCAAAATTTTAAATATGTATAACCGATTTACGCGCCTCCCGATGGCAATCCTTTTGGTTTGTATTTTCACATTCTCATTCCAAAACGCCTATGCTCAAACCCCCTCTTCTTGTATTCAAGAAACTCCCTTTTTTATTTTTAAGAATGAAGTAGGTGATACGCTACAAGCCACTGGTGGCAACTGTAGCGTACTAGTTCCAGATGCCGCGACGATTAATGCTCGTATTGAGAGTGGAAGTAGTTGTAACACTGGTGTTTTTGGTGATTGTACACCAGATGCAGTTTTTGGAGCAGCATTTTTACCATCGCCCCAATTTAGCACGCACTCGCCAGGTGATATGGTTGCGGTAGGTACTGTCATAGAACTGTATTATGCACATAATGGAATCATTGATTCAAGCGGCATATTCGTTACGAAACGAGATACTTTTTGTATCAGAACTTTTGCTTATGAAGACGTGTCCCCAACAATTAGGTTTGACGAGCCAATGACCGAGGACTCTTTGTACTTCTCTTGTGAAGATGACCCAGCAACCTTCCCAATTCCTTTGGTTTTAGCCGAAGACAATTGTCTTGGGGTTTCTGTTTCAAACATGTTGGTAGAATCCACCTTAACAAATAACAACTCTTGTAACGATTTCGAATACGAAATCAAAAGAACTTGGATCGCTACAGACGACAGTGGAAATACTGATAGTCTTTTTCAGTGGATATTCGTAGAAGATAATTTTGGTCCTAATTTCGATGTGCCAAAAGATACAACTATCAATTGTGGGGAAGATGAATCTGAAACAAATTTGGGCACACCAACCAATCTAATGGACGATTGCCAACCGCTCGCAAACCTTACTGTTAGTTTCACAGATATAAGAGACACTATAAATTGTTTGGATAGCATTCGAATCTCAAGAACATGGAAAGTTGAAGATGCCTGCCAAAGTAGTCAGCTAAAAATCCAAACGATTTGGGTAATTGATTCAATTGCTCCAACTTTTATACTACCAAAAGATACTACTGTAAACTGTGAATCGCCGATGATGCCCGCTCAGCTCGGCACACCAGCCATGGTTTCTGATAATTGTGATGCAACGGTTACGCCTACATTTATCGACGCTGTTGTAACTGGCGCTTGTGATGGCGAAAGGACAATTCTAAGAACTTGGACTGCTCAAGATACTTGTGGCAAGACATTTTCTGATGTTCAGACCATCAACGTTATTGATACACTCGCTCCTGCTATCAACAGAGTTGCGATGGATACCATGTTTCAATGTGGAACCGAAGATGCCGAAACGCTTTTTAATAGATGGATAAGCAACCGAGGTGGCGCAACGGCTACTGACAATTGTGGAGGTCAAGTAATCTGGGTAGCGCAAAACGCTTTTACCTCCACCCCTGCGACTTTTCCAACCATTGTTTGTGATCCAAACAATCCAAGTGTTGTAAGAGAAAGAGTAGTAGATTTTTTAGCAAGAGATGCCTGTGGCAATGCCGATACCACAAGAGCAACTTTTAGACAAATTGATACGATTGCGCCAAATATTATTACTTGCATGTCTGACTTTGCTGTTGGAAATGACCAAGGGATGTGTGGAGCAACCGTCAACTTTGAACCGCCTCGTTTTATTGACAATTGCTTTGACCAAATGCAATCTTTTGATTTAAAAGACTCCAGTGGCTTGACTTCCAAAGGGATGTTTGGCGATGCAGATGTCATTGTCGATACAGTTATTTTACAATTGCCTATTTCTAACCCTTCATTGACGGTAGTGGGCAATAGTATTTCTTTTATTTTTAATTTAGAAAATGTCGATGCTGAAATAGCCAACCAAGAGTTCTTCAACATTTTTGCTGAAGATGGTACTTTTCTTGGAAGAACGGAGCCAACTGATATTCAATGTGGAAATAGCACGACGACTATCACTATTACCAATCTCAACTCTTTTTACAATTGGATCACCGACGGTATTATAGAATTCAGATTGGCACCCAACTCACCAGGTATTTTGCCTGGCAGATTTAGTGTTAATAATGTTTGTATAGATTCTGAAATAAGTGTTTCTACTCAATTTGATGCCAACGTAACCAGTGATGTTAGTTTCCAATATGCCATCAGTACCAATGGTCGAGCCAAAAAAACAGTAGAACCAATTACAAATTTTCAAGAATTTTTATCACTCGGTGAGCACGAAGTTACCTATTGCATCATTGATTGTGGTGGAAATATTGACAGTTGTAAATTTACTGTAACCGTTAATGACACTGAAGCACCAGTCATTATTTGTCCAGCCGATATTATCGTAGCTGCGGATTCTAACAAATGTGCCTCTGATGTAACCATACCACTTCCTCCAAATGCGTTAGATAATTGTGGTTTTGCGGGTGCCTATTCTTCAGAAGAACCATCTGATACTCAAGATAGACTTCTAACTTTCTATTCAGATCCTAATATTGGAGACTTTTTATCCAATCCAAAACAAATAACCTTTTCTGGAATCACTGGAAACGCTGCTGGATCTACTGGATTATTGACCGTTCACTTTATTGGAGATATGGACAGTTTACAAGAGTACTTTATCATTCGTGATGAAACCTTCCAGTTGGTCGGAACAACAGAAGTTGGCCAACCTAATGTAAACCCAGGTAACTGCAGCACAGCGGGATCGGCAACCTTTATTATTTCTGATAGTCTGATAAATGCTTGGGGAACCGACGGCTCAATCACTTTTAACTTTAATGTTTTTAATAGCTTCGTTATACCTCCTGCTGGTATTGGTTCAGGAATCAATCCATGTGGAACACTTTCCAACCAAAATGGTGGAAATGATGGAACCAGTATGTTATGGGCAGAACTTAGTTTTGATGAAATCACGCCAACTTATTTTGCTACAGGCGCCACCTCAATTGCCAATACCAATTACGGAGCAGGTCATAATGCAACACACACTTTTAATGTCGGAGTTACCGATGTCTCCTTTTTTGTTGATGACGTCAACGGAAATAGAGACACTTGTACCTTTCAAATACAAGTAGAAGATAATGAAAGACCCCTTGCCAATTGTACGCCATTAATGGTCAAAATAAATCCATCTGGAACAATGCAAGGGACAATCAACCCTGCTGATGTCGGAGTTGGTAGTACCGATAATTGTAATATCGCAAGTATGACGGTATCTCCGAGTACAGTCGGTTGTGACAGTATCAATCAAACGATCAATGTTCAACTTTTTGTTGAAGATGATTATGGAAATCGAGATAGCTGTACCACAATTGTCCGAATTGAAGGAGAAGAGCCAGAGCCATCGTTTAATTACCAATGCGGATCTGACACATTGTTTTTGTTTGCAAATCCGCCAGCCACCTCTGCCTCGAATGGTGGATACACTTACCGTTGGACTGGGCCTAATAATAGCTTGATTTCAACTAGCCAAAACCCAATTATCACCAATCCATCATTGATACAATCAGGAAGTTATTGTGTAGAAATAATAGGACTAACGGGCTGTACCTCAACGGGTTGCCTCAATATCCCTTTGGACTTAAGTCCACCACAACCCACGGTTACTGGCCCTTCACAGGTTTGTTGGGATACGGATGACATTACGTTAAACACGACGCCACCTTCTGGTTCTGGAGGTCAAGTAAGTTATAATTGGTTTGCTGGTAGCTTTCCAAATGGAACTTTAATCAGCTCAACAGTAACACCGTCATTTGTGATGAGTGCTCCGCACAATATCAATCCAAATACCATTGATAATCAATGTTTTTATGTAACAATTACGATTAATGGATGTGAATCTTTGACTTCTAACGTGCTTTGTATTGATGTGGTAAGACCACCAAATGCGGTTGTGACAGATCCGACAAGGATTATTTGCGAAAACGAAACGTTACAATTATTTACACCAGTCAATGGTTCTTCTAACTTAGTCTTTAATTGGCAAGGACCTGGTTTTAATGAAAATATTGCGAATCCAGTGGTAACGACTTCAGTTGACCCAAATATTCATGCAGGCAACTATGAAATGATTCTATTTTTAGAAGGATGTGCTTCTAATACGGCCACGACAATCGTCAATGTTTTGGATGTTCCTAATGGTACTCCGAACATCACGCCAGCCAATCAAGAAATTTGTATTGGTAGTGATTTCACATTGACGACCAATCTTACTGGTGTTGATTTTTACGAATGGCTACCGCCAACCGGAGCACCAATACCAAGTCCTGGACCAAGTTTGACCTTATCTGCTACATCGGTATTTGATGGACCTTGGAGAGTGCGGGGCGTTGTTAGTTTTTCCAACCCAAATACAGATTGCTATACAGCAACCTCAGATGTTGCAAATGTGGTGGTTAATACTTTTCCACAAACAGTAGTAGCGGTTGCTTCTCCTGCGCAAGTTTGTACAGGTGGAACAGTTGAACTTCAGGTAACACCAGTTATTTCTGGAGCAAGTTATGTTTGGAGAAATAGTGCAGGAACAGTTGTAGGTGCACAACCTGTTTTATCTTTACCAAATATTCAAAACAATGATCAAGGAACTTACTGTGTAACAGTTACCAACCCTGCTGGTTGCGTTCAAGTGGAGTGTACTCAAATAATGGTTTCTGCAGGGGTCGAAGTTGTCACGGCGAGTAATAATGCTCCCAACTGCTTTCAAGGCCCTACGGATGTCCAACTTTCGCTCATTGTTTCTCCTCCAGATGATGGAACCTATACTTACAATTGGACTGGACCATGTGGTTTTATTGAGGATGATAGTTTGGCTATTGTACCCCAATTAGATGTTGAAAATTGTGGAGGAAATTATTTCGTTCAGGTTACTAATGGAGAAGGATGTAAATCAAATATCGAAATAACGACTATTGATGGATTAGCTCCATTGCCTGATCCTTTTATTTCTACTGTTAATAATCAATTAGAGTACTGTGCAGGTGATGATATTGTAATTAATGTAGCTGGAGATTATCCAACAGGAAGCGATGTCTCCTATTGTTGGATTACACCTCAAGGAATTAGACCGATTCAGAATACACCTACCTTATCTATTTCTGGTGCTTTTCCGACTGCTCATACAGGAAATTATTTCTTAGAGGTAAAAGTCGATGGTTGTAAAACTGGTTTTTCAAATATTCTAAATATAACCGTAAATCAAATTCCTATTGGAGTCGCTCAGGCGGAAGTGCCATGTGAAGGTGGCGATCTCACACTCAATAGTACTGTTATACCTGCTACTGGAATCATTAATTATGAATGGAGTACGCCATTCAATGCAACATTAAGTGTTGAAGACCCAGTAATTCCAAATGCAGATCCTAATATTCATAATGGAGCATATACTTTAGTTGTAGAAAGAAATGGATGTTTTTCTACACCAAGAACAGTTAATGTTGAAATTACAGATGCTCCTACAATGCCATCACCAGTTCAACCAGATGATATTTGCTTGGGTGCAGGAGAGCCGCTAAATTTATGTATTAACTCGGTAACAGCTGTTGCAGATGCCTCCTATTTGTGGACAACTGACACTGGCGACACTTTGGGTATGACTAATAATCTTTGCCTGACACTAAGTGACTTATCTATGTTTAGTGAAGGGGTAACCCCCATTTTTGTAACCACAGAAAAAGATGATTGCTCGACGACAAACCCTTCTCCGCTAACCATCACATTCACCGATTTACCTACTGAAAAAGCAGATGCAGGAGCAGATTTCACTATTTGCCAAGATGAAGAATTGATTTTGAACGCTGCTCCGATAAATGATGGAACGGGTTGTTGGAAATATTTAGGAGGCATTGCTGGAATCTCATTTGAGAACCCATGCAGTTCCACTACATTGGTTACTGGCCTTCCTCCTGGAAACACTTATGATTTTGTATGGTCACTAAGCAAAGGTGCTTGCGAAAACTACATGAGAGATACCGTTTCCGTTACGATTTTTGCACAAGAAAATGCCTTTGCAGGGCCAAACATTGACACCTGTAATACCGATACGGTTTATTTAAGAGCGGTGCCTTCTTCCTCTGGTTTAGGAATGTGGGTTCAGGATTCTATACAAGCAGCCTTAGGAGTTGTCATCTTAGATCCATCTGACCCAAGAACTGCAATTACGGTTCCGGGGCCAAGTCCTAATTACTTTTTTAGATGGGAAATTCCAAATCAAGTATGTGGTGGAGCGTCTGATGAAGTTGTGGTTAATATAGGATCTCCAACTGCCTTTGCTGGAGCCGATATTGATGCTTGTGGAAATGGAGATGCGGTACTCAATGCCACTACATCCGTGAGCGGTTTGGGTATGTGGACTTCAATAGATCCCGACATTCAATTTACAGATCCTTTTGAGTCAGGAACTGTTGTTGATAACTTATCAGATGGCGTCAATGTGTTTGTCTGGACGATTGATAATGGCATTTGTGGCCCTGGGTCAATTGATACCGTGGTTGTGAACTACGATTTATCACCGATTGCGGTTACTGATACAGTTACTGTTCTTTTTGGTGGAACGACTGAATTTGAACCTGGCCTGAATGATATCGGTGCTACCAATTTTACTATTAAAACGGTTAACACGCCAACTCAAGGCTCAATTGAAAATCTTGGAAACGGGGTTTTAGAGTTCACTGCACCGTTCAATTTTATTGGAACAGATTCAGTCACTTACGAAATTTGTCCAATAGATGTAACCTGCGCTTGTACTCAAGCTACTGTTATTTTCCAAATAGGTTTAGGCATTTCTGAATGTGAGGTTCCTTCAATCATTACGCCGAATGGCGATAATATGAATGAATTTTTCACAATCGGTTGTGTTGCAGATGTAGATAAATATCCTAATAATGAACTAATTGTATTCAATCAATGGGGAGACGAAGTTCATCGAGCAGGGCCATATCTCAACGATTGGTACGGCACCTTCAAAGGTGAAGAACTTCCCGATGGAACCTATTTCTATATTCTTGATTTGGGTACAGGCGATAATCCCATGACGGGCTTCCTTGTTATTCAACGATAATTGGATGAACTTCAAAAATATTCCTAAGTGCTTGGACAGAAACAAACATAGCATAAATGCTTGCTTATTTTTGTTCTGATTAAGGCATTTTTTTCTTTGCATATCCGTAGATACGGAACTAAAAAATAACGTAGAGCAGGACAAAAAGAAGTGAGCATTTACTTATTTTTATTTTTGTTCGGGCACTTAAGAACATCGATTAAAAAATTTCAATAATGAAAAAACTAATTTCCTTAACCGGTTTAATTTTAATAGCTGGATTGGCATTTGCTCAACAAGAGCCACAATTTACCCAATTCATGTACAATAAATTAGGGTATAATCCAGGATATGCTGGTAGCAATGATGGCACCTGTTTCACTGGGCTCATTCGTCAGCAATGGCTTGGTCTTGATGGCGCACCTGGATCTCAGCTTTTCAGTTTCAACATGCCTTTGAATGATCAAAAGGTTGGTATTGGATTAAACATCTGGCGAAATACCATCGGGGTTTCTCAAACGATGAATATCGAAGGGGCGTACGCCTATCGCCTTCAAATGGACGAAGGAACTTTAGGTATTGGTCTGATGGGTTCAGGTCGATATTTGCAAAGTGATTTTGCGAAAACAGACCCGATACAATCAGGTGACCCTACCATCGCAGTTGGAATGCAAAGCAAGTTCGTTCCTAATTTTGGAGTTGGAGCATATTTTTCAAATGATAAATTTTTCGTTGGTGCTTCTGCTCCTCGAATTCTTCAAAATAATATTGACCTTGGAGATGACCAAACGGTTATTTCAAGAGAATTTCGGCACTTATATTTGATGGGTGGCTTGGTTTTTCCTTTAAGTGAAAACACAGAATTCCAACCACAGATTTTGATTAAATATGTTCAAAATGCGCCGCTTGATGCAGATTTAAATATGAATTTGATTTTCCTTAAAAAGTATAGTGTTGGAGCGAGTTACAGATTTGGTGGTTCGACCGAACAAGGAATTGGAGAATCAGTGGACATCCTTTTAGGCGCTCAATTGACGGAAGATTTTATGATTGGCTTTGCCTACGATGTCACCTTATCTGAGCTTAGAACTTATAACAATGGGACTATCGAGGCAATGGTTCGCTACTGTATCAAAGGTGGTGGCGGCGGAGATGAATACTTGAATCCAAGATTCTTTTAGACTTCTATTTTTAGAAAATGAAATGGCTCGTTTAGGAACGCTCAAAAAATAAGTTCCCGATTTCAAAAAATTAGTGAAGGAAAAGTGATTGATAATGAGGTTTTTCGAGCTAATT
The DNA here is from genome assembly GCA_938010715.1 of uncultured Saprospiraceae bacterium. Classification (GTDB taxonomy): domain Bacteria; phylum Bacteroidota; class Bacteroidia; order Chitinophagales; family Saprospiraceae; genus JAGQWW01. The sequence goes on along the minus strand of CALLVG010000092.1, from coordinate 5,384 downwards.
TTTTGAATTGAAGAGGGAAGTTGTTTTTTGAGTAATACTTAATTGATTTTAAACGAGCCATTTTTTTTGAGATGGTTTATTAGAGTTTATTCTAAAACAATTACACCCAATGGAGGTAAAGTCAGACTTAAAGAATGATTCTTCCCATGCCAATCGACATCCTCTGTTTTTACTTTTTGATTAGAAACGCCTGAGCCACCATATTTTTGATCATCTGAATTAAAAATCTCTTTCCATGTTCCTTTTCTATGGACACCTACCCTATAATCTCGACGTACTTCTGGTGTAAAATTACACAGAACCAATACCGGTTTATCTCCCTCCTCTCCTTTTCTAAAATAGGATAAAACAGAATTTTGATAATCATTTATTTCACACCACTCAAAGCCACTATCCTCAAATTGTTTTTTGTAAAGTGAAGGATATTGAGTGTATAATTTATTTAAATCAGTGATTACTTTTTGAATACCTTTATGTAATTCACCCGTCAGCAACCCCCAATGAATTCCTTCTTGAATACTCCACTCTTCCCATTGACCTATCTCTGCTCCCATAAACAAAAGTTTCGTTCCCGGATGCGTAAACATATATCCATAGAGTAGTCGAAGGTTGGCAAACTTTTGCCAGTCATCGCCTGGCATTCTTTCGATCAAAGAACCTTTTCCATGCACCACCTCATCGTGAGAAAGTGGTAGCTGAAAGTTTTCAGTAAAAGCATAAATCAAACTGAAAGTGATTTTTCCATGATGATACTTTCGGTTGATTGGATCTTCTCCAAAATATTTTAGTGTGTCGTGCATCCAACCCATCATCCATTTCTGACCAAAACCAAGCCCATCCATAAACGTAGGTCTTGAAACGCCAGCCCAGGAAGTGCTTTCCTCTGCAATCGTCACACAATCTGGAAATGCCGAATAAACTGCCTCGTTAAATTCCTTTAAGAAAGAGATAGCCTCTAAATTTTCTCGACCTCCCATCTGATTTGGTATCCATTCTCCTTCTTTTCTTGAATAGTCCAAATATAGCATCGAAGCCACAGCATCAACTCTCAACCCATCAATGTGGTATTTGTCCAACCAAAAAATTGCGTTACTAATCAAAAACGATCGCACCTCAAATCTTCCATAATTGAAAATATAACTTTTCCAATCTGGATGAAATCCTTTGCGTGGATCATCGTGTTCGTAAAGATGTGTTCCATCAAAATCGGCCAAGCCATGTTCATCACATGGGAAGTGAGATGGAACCCAATCTAAGATAACTCCAATGCCTGCTTCATGAAATTTATCAACCAGATACCTAAATTCTTGAGGGTTGCCATATCTACTCGATGGCGCAAAATAACCCGTAATTTGATAACCCCACGATGGATAATATGGATGCTCCATGACTGGCATCATTTCAATATGTGTGAAGCCCATATTTTTTACATACTCCACTAATTCATCCGCCATTTCTATGTAAGAAAGAGAATCGTTGTTAGGTTTCTTTTTCCATGAGCCGAGGTGGACTTCATAAACTGAAAAAGGAGCTGTGTGGGCGTTTTTAGGCGCTCTATTCTTCATCCATTTTTTATCCTTCCAACTATATTCCTCATCCCAAACAATAGAAGCAGTTCTTGGTGGTACTTCCCAAAATTTAGCAAAAGGATCTCCTTTTTCAACCCTTCTACCGTCCTTTGTTTTTATTGAAAATTTGTAATGAGTTCCTTTTTGCAAATTGGGAATAAAGCCCTCCCAAATACCTGTACTATCCACTCTTGGATTTAATGGGTGCTCTGAACTGTTCCAATGATTAAAATCACCAATAACACTTACTTCTGTAGCATTGGGCGCCCAAACTGCAAACAGTACTCCTGCTTGATTATCAAAATCTACAAGGTGAGCACCTAATTTCTCAAACAAACGAAAATGTTTTCCTTGTTTGAAAAGGTGGATATCGAATTCGGTAAATAAACTATGACTTTGGACTTGGCTCATACTTTTCAATTGAATTACACAAATGTAATTTATTCAAATACAAAAAAGCTTAAAAGGAAAAAAGAGTTTATAATCGAGTAGGAGAAAAGAGCAGTAATATTTCTATTACTGGTCTTTTCGTCCTCTCACACCACCGAGCGTACTCTCGTACTCGGCGGTTTCTCTAAGATGTTAACAAAGAATAGTGATATGACAGACTGTAAACCTCCTGAGTTTCAAACCACTCATTATTCATTGCCTCATGGCTTGCTGGCGTTAGCGACTTTCGCCACCAACCTTTCCGACTCGTTGCCGTTGTCCAAGCTCGCGTTTTAGGTATGCCTAATTTGTGTAGAAAACGCATGATGCCCAATGCTCGTTTGCATTGTTTCAGTCGGTAGCAGCGTAATCGTCGCCTTATCCAACCGTCTATTTGCTCCAAGCGATTTTTCATCTGCGCTTTCCAAAAGTAATTCAACCACCCTCGTAGTATTGAGCGTAATTCCGTCTTTACTTGTTCAAAGCTTCGTCCACGATTCCGACCAGTGATTTGGCGTATTTTACCTTTCAATCGTTCTTCGCTTGATTTGCTCAGTATCGGTGTACCATTATTCTGAAATCTATGTCCTAAATAATTTAACTCCCTCGGGCGGCGTATTTTGCTCTTCTCCCGATTTACCTTGAGTTTCATGCGACCTTCGATATAAGCAATTACGCTTTGCTCTACTCGTTCCGCTGACTTTTGACTTCTTACTGCTATTACTATATCGTCTGCATAGCGAACATAGCTATGTCCTCGGTGGGTCAGTTCTTTATCCAACTCGTCTAATACGATATTGGATAAAAGCGGAGATAGTGGACTCCCTTGTGGTGTCCCTTTTATTTGTTGTTCCAACATGCCTCCTATCAATACGCCTGATTGTAGATATTTGTGTATCAGTCGTAATAATTTGCTGTCCCCAATTTGCTGACGTAAGCGGTGCAGTAATCGGTCATGATTTACTTCGTCAAAGAATTTTGCCATATCTATATCTACGATATACGTCTTGCCTGTACTGATGTATTCGCTCAGTTCGTCGATTGCCTCATGGGCACTGCGACCACGACGAAAACCATAGCTGTTTGGACTGAATAGAGGTTCGTATATTTCACTTAGCACTTGCTGGATAGCTTGTTGTACTAAGCGATCTTTTACCGTAGGGATCCCTAAGCGGCGTTCCCCTCCTTTTGGCTTGGGTATCATTACTGTCCGTACAGGTTGTATTTTATAAATCCCCGTCCGTAGTTCGTTTTGAAGCCTTCGCCAGTTCTTTCCAAACCAGATTTGCAATTCTTTGACTGTCATCTTATCTATTCCTGCGCTCCCGCCATTCGAGATTACCCGTTGGCAAGCGCGCGACAAATTTGGCAAAGCGATGACTTGCTCTAACAGATTTGTTGCCAAGGCTTTCTTTTCTTTAACACCCGTCGAATACTCACCCACCTGTCCTCTTTCAGCATAGCTTACGGCTATACCGGCTGCAACGGGTTCGTCGGCTGTCCATTCTGCTTTTTCAAAAAGCGACATCTGAACGCCATAACGTTTATCGGATTTCTTCATATTCGTCCGCTGTTAAAAAAAATGGTTTCCTTGTCTTAAAGATTCGGTCCTTCCTTCAAAGAGCTAAAAAAAAACTCTCCTCCGTACTATGACCTCGGCTGACTTCTTCTCCGCTCTCGCAGAAAAGACCTCCCACAGTAAGCTATTATTCTTCCCGTCGATGTTGCCAGATTTACACAGTTAGGTTACGGAAGAAATTTTGGACTTCTCTGTTCATTGCCAGATTATCCCCTAAACATGCCTTATATCTGATTCCTGTTCGTCAACACCTGACTTTTGCTGTAAGGCTTCCTTCAGATTCTCCCTCACGAGAGACACCCTTGCCTTTGGCTAACGATTCCTTTTCTTCAAGGCTCGTAAGGGACTTTAACCCTTTAGAATAATAACATGTATGGCACACAAAAAAACCGAAGCGAACTAATTCGCTTCGGCAAAACATTTATAATCTCAAATGTAAAATTTGTAGGGTTCTATCTCATCAAGGTCATTTTCTTGGTTGCCTTATCGCTTGATGTTTCCAATTCGTAAATCAAAACGCCGTAAGGCAAATTGCTCGCTAAATCAATGACGACACTGTTGTAACCTGACTGATAATTGCCTTTTATCACACGCAATATTTTTCCTGACACATCACTTATTGTCAATGTCGCTTCATCCGCTTTTGGCAAATCAAATCCTATCATCGTTTCTGATTGGAATGGATTCGGTATGTTTTGATACAGGGCAAACTTTGTGATAGTTGCAGCAGTTCCAAAGTTTAAATCAACATTCAATAAGTCATTATTTGCATACGCTTCCGCTTTTGTGTAAAGAGAACTGATAAACAATTCTTCACTTATCTTTCCTTTCGCTTTCGCGGAAAATATTAATGTGAATGCTTTATTTTTCGTCACAGTTCCATTCCAACTTAACGTAATAATACCTTTTTCAACCATCGTCAAACCGAAGTTTTCTTTGTTTAAAGTTGCTGACTGAATATCGGTCAATTCAAGTGCTTTTGAGTTGAAATTCATCGTCGCTTGATAGCCTTCAATTGCATTTTGGTTGAGTGTGAACGATACTTCAACTGTTTCCCCTGATTTGAAAGTTTTATCTTCTGTATTCAAGTAGAATGTTTCGTTAAACGTTCGGTCATCGACATTGCTCAAGCCGTTTGCTTTTGCATCGCCACTCACATCTCCAATCTTGATGCCTACAAAATCTGCCATGTTTGCCCCACTAATGTTATTGTAGTTTCTAACCTCCGGGAAGACACTTGCAAATGGGTTTTGCGGATTTGTAAAAATATAATCTTTGTCCACAAATCTCCAACTTGTATTATTTGGAAAGTCGTTAGTTACGAATAGAACTACTTTTCTAATTGCTACCAAATCAAGTGTCGTGATACTACCTGAACGGTTCGCATCGGCTGCTATCATTTTGTATGGACTGTTCAATGATTCTACATTCAATACATGTTTGCTAATTAAAGCCAAGTCAAATGTAGATACGCCATTCCTTATCTCATCCGTCTTCATTGGTGCAATCGAATAATCATTGCCTTCTACCACATCAAAGTGATAATGACCGTTATTTGTAGTCATGATACTTGAAGTCATATCTCCGTTGATATTCACTTCTACGTTTTCCACACTTTCTCCTTTTTCATCAGAAATATTTCCACCGATGGATGCCGTTTTTGAGTTTGAACAAACACCATTGTTATCTTGTACTTCCATGAAAGTCGTACAGTAATCCCAATCGTTACATCCGTCACCTGGTACTTCTCCTACCCACAACTGAACAAACACTAATGTTCCAATATCATCACAATCGAAAATTACATT
>CALLVG010000091.1 GCA_938010715.1 uncultured Saprospiraceae bacterium | reverse complement strand
GAAATTCGTTAGAGATTTTGCGAAAGCATGGACGAAAGTGATGCAAGCAGATCGTTATGATTTGAAAAGTCAATTGGCATAATCATAAATTCACAAACAAATAGACGAATGGCTGCTGAGGTTTCTTGGCGGCCATTTTTTATTTCGCCTGAGTCGATGGCAGTCCAATATCATCTATTAACCATCATGGGGAAATACAAAAATGAAATTCATTTTTTCACTTTATCTTTTCAAAAATGCATAAATCAAAAATCCACCCATTCCGAGAGTAAAACCACCTAAAACTGGCGCATAAGAATTGTAATCATTAATCAAGGTCGATAACATATTTTGAATAGTTTCTTGACCAAAATAAGTCAACGAAACCACCAAAGCTAAAGCTCCCAACAAAGAAAAATAACCCAAAAAAGTAACAATGGTTGGATGTTTAGATTCATTGGCTGAAAGAACGAGTAGGATACCCAGCACAGTTCTAAATAGGATACCAAATACATAGATTCCTTGACTCTCCTTATTGTTTTCAAAAAAATCAAGAATGAACTCTGGGTTGATGATCAAAGAGCCCCCCAAGAAGAGAATTAAGGCGCCAATTATTAGAATAATAAATTTCATTAATGAATTAATTTGATTGGATTTAAAACTTGGATGTTGTAATCACTTCTAATTTTCACTGTAAAAATACACCAAAACAGTCAGAAAATACCGATTATTTACCATATTGAAATAATATAGTCTCTGTACCTTTACATTCATATTAAAACTACTCACTCCATTTTCCCTCAATCAGTTCCCCCTGTCTATTAGACTGCAATCTAAAATCTCTAAGGTCTATTTCAAAGCTTAGTCTTTATTCTAAAATGGGCTGTAGAGTAGATTTTATTCTAAAAAATTTAAATATCCGCTGCGGCGAATTGTTCAATTTTTTCTATGTACAGGACAAAATTACAATCGGAGGTTTACTAAACTTGATTTTAATGTAACTTCCGATATCAACCTTTTAAAATCGGGCCTTTAATTTAAGGCGAAGTTTAGTAAACCTATGTTTTGCCCTGTGCTAAGCAATTTTTTACAAAAAGAAAAAAACAAATATCTAATGAACAAATCTTTTTACTTTCCACTTTGGGTGATGATTTTTTTATTATTCCAAAGTTTGAGCGTTTTTGCTCAAATGCGCGTATTTACTGACCAACCAGATGCGACTTACACGGCTGGAGAACCAATGAATTTTATTTTTGAAGGCGCAGGTAATGGCACTGCAACTTACAACATCAGATACGATCGAGGTCAAGCACCTGACATTGCAGAAGGAACGGTACAAGTTTTTGGTGGAAGAGGACAAATTCCATTCACTTTAAATGAGGCTGGATTTGTTTATTGCTATGTAACTTTAAATGGTCAAACCAGCCTTGCGGGGGCAGCATTCTCCCCTTTTCAAATAGATGAATACGAAGATGATCCAGCAGACTTTGATGCTTTTTGGAAACGATGGAAAGACAAATTGGCTGCGGTTCCAATGAATCCAGTGGTAACTCCCCTATTTCCAGATCCAAATGCACAAACAACAGATTATAGAATCAATCTCGGTCATATAGATGGCCGAAGGGTTTATGGTTATCTTTCAATTCCTCCCGGAAACGGTCCATTTCCTGCCATCATTACACATTCTTCTTTTGGTGGGAATGCCAATTTTTGCATTCCTCGACCAGAGATATGCTTGGAAGTAGGTGCGATCTCGCTTTCTATTTGGATGCATAATACGGAACCAGATGTCGAAGATTTCAATGCTTACAAACCAGAAGTTTGGGATGATGAAGAGCAAATTTATTACCGTTACGGTGTTTTGGGATTGGTACGAGCAATGGATTTTATAGAATCACTACCCGAATATAATGGAAAAGACTTAGGTCTTTTTGGAGTAAGCGAAGGTGGTGGATTATCCATTTTAGCAGCAGGAGTTGATGACCGACCAACGATGGTAGGTGCTTCTATTTTCGCGCTAAGCGAACACAGCGGATACAAATACAACAAAGCGAGTAGTTTCCCATATTTCTTGGTAAGAAGTATTACGACTTGGCCTCCCGAGCCAAATGAACGGGTAGTACAGGCCTCTAAATATTTTGATGCCATGCGTGCCGCAAAAAGATTTGATGGGCCAGTTTACACAACGACCAACTACAAAGACGACGTGGTGATGTCGGCAACCAATTTTAGTACGTTTAATCAATTTAGAGGACCAGCAGTCATTGCTCAAAAAATGGATGGCGTACACCTTAACCCTGATGAATTTTATATCGGAAAATTTGATTTTATGCGAAAGCATCTAAATCAAGGAGGCAAAACTGGCTATCACGCCGATGCCGGAAATGATGTTTATAATGCAGACGGTTCGGCTGCTCTTAATGGAAAAATAGAAGTTGATGGTATCGAAAATACTTCTATTCCTATCCAATGGGAAATGGTCAGTGGCCCTGGACAAGTAAGCTTTTCAAACAAAACTGCTCGACAAACCACGGTAAGTTTCTCTACGCCTGGAGAATATGTAATCCGCCTGAGAGCAACAGACCAATCTAAACTGGCTGCTACGAATGCGTTTTTCACTATTACAGATCATGTCATTGTTTCCACCAATTCAGGAGGAAATCTTTGTGCGAACTTGGGAGGAGATGCAGATGGAGATGGCGTATGCGCCAACGATGATTGTGATGACAACAATTTCAACATCTCGTTTCCGGGTGACGCCTGTGATGATGGCAATGCCAGTACAACCAACGATATCATTCAAGCAGATTGTAACTGTGCAGGTACTATAACTGCTCCATGTGCCAATGCTGCTGGCGATGCGGATGGTGATGGCATTTGTGCAGATGAAGATTGCGATGATAATAATGCAGATATTTCTAAACCAGGAGATGCTTGTGATGATGGCAATCCCAATACAATCAACGATATTATTCAGGCTGATTGTAATTGTAAAGGAACCATTGTTGCGACTGGCTGCGGAGTGACATGGACGGTCAATGGTTTAAATCTTACCATTGAAAATCTCGACTACCCAATTCGTGCAATTAAATTATTCAACAGTACTTTTAGTGAAGTTTTTGTTTGTAATGATTGGGTTGCAAATACTTGTGGAGCAACTGTTTCGATTGATGTTGCATTGCCAGGAACCTATGTATTACAGGTTCAAACTTACCAATCTTGGGATTTACCAGCGGTTTGTGACCTCTTGGAAGAAATCAATATTACAGGCGGAGTTGTGGCAGATCCATGCGAAAATAACGGAGGTGATTCTGATAATGATGGTATCTGCGCCAACGAAGATTGTGATGATAATGATGCTAATATTGGAAAAGTAGGAAGCGTTTGTGATGATGGCGATACAAACACGGTCAACGATGTTTTACAGCCAGATTGTAGTTGTAAAGGAACTGAAATTCCACAAACAGGTTGCCCAGTCGTTTGGTCTATTTCTAATAGAGTTTTGACAATTAAAAATATCATCGGTACGCATAGTAACATTTCCGTTTACGACAACAATCTTTCTGAAATATTCAACTGTCACTATGATAGAGACGATTGCATGGAAACAGAAACCATCAACCTTGATCAAGATGGCGTTTATTTCATCCAAATTCAGCTTTGGAATGGATGGGCAGATAAACGATGTGAAGTATTTGAAAAAATCAGAATAGGTAATCAAAGTAATTTTTTCGGGTTTGATGTCGAACGCCAGCTACGTAAAGTAGAGTTATCTTGGACAAATAATACAGGGGTAGAAAATGCGTATTTCCAAATTGAAAAATCAGCCGATGGGATTCATTTTTATGATATTAAAAAAGTCAATACGGTAAAAGCATCAACCTCCAAATTCTACTCCGTGACAGATTTGAATCCAAATGATGGATTAAATTATTATAGAGTAAAACTCAAGTACATAGATGGGTCTGTAGAATATTCTGCAATCAAAAAAGTACATATTGACGATATCGAATCTTTTGGGTTGTTTCCTAATCCAGCACAGGAAGTTGTTCACGTATCACTGAAGGATTTTCAAAATATAAATATCGAAATTCAATTAAGCGATCAATTGGGCCGAAGAATAAATGTTGCCGAAATTTTGGATAATCACCAACCCTTTCATTCGATTGATTTATCCAAACTCAAAAATGGTATTTATACCATTTGGGTTTTCTCCGAAGGAAATAGGCCTGTGGGCAAAAAATTCATCGTCAACAAAATGTATTAAACAAAATTGAAATTTTGATGTTGAAAGTTATATAAATAGCTCCATAGACTCTGAACTTTCAACTTTTCATGAACCATTTGAAAAAATAGAAACACCGATTTTAATCAACTCTTAGACTAAGTGGCTGCCTTCTCAGGTGGCCATTTTTTATTTAAAAAAGTCGTATATTGGGAAACAGAAAATGAAACACTGAAAGAATACCCACTTTTTGTGAAGGTGCCGAAGAGTGTTTTGATTTTCAGCCTAACAATCCACAAGAAGCATTCGTTTGGTTTACATCAGACGATTTTACAATACAAAGTGGAGGAGATACCTCCCAGCTGACCCTTTGTGGACAGGTAGCCTACTCTGCCGACGGTGCCATAGAAATTGGTATCAGTCCTCTCGATGGTTGTAATGTGGGGTGTCTTCAAAATCCGTCACATTTATAATGTTATTTATTATCAACAACTTAAAGATAGGTTCGATTTTGAAAACAGAACATATTCAAATTGATGAGACAGCATC
>CALLVG010000090.1 GCA_938010715.1 uncultured Saprospiraceae bacterium | reverse complement strand
ATTGACTTCTTCCTGAGCTGGATTTGGGAACAAACCAAAATCTTCAATATCACTAATCTTTATTCTTCTGATATCTGAATATTCATGAGTCCCATCCAGGTAATGTGTTTTCAAACGATAGTAATTTTCGCCAATATTCGGGCTATCATCTTTTTGTTGATAGAAAATTGCAGACTCATCGACCCCTAAATTTTCATACTCACCTATTGCTTTGAAGTTGGTACCATCGGTAGAGCGTTCAATAATGAAATAGTCATTTTGTGGGCCAGTATTATTTGTCCAATTGAGGTCAACAACTCTTTCTCTCAGCGTTGCTACAAAGTGATTGATGCCTCCTTTTTTTGAGATGGAAGAAACATTATAACCCGAAGAAACTACGTTGAATGGAACTGGCGTTGGTGTTGGAACTGGCGTAACGGTAAAGGTGGCTGAAGTCGTAGTAGTATTTCCACAGAAGTCAGTAGCTGTCCAGATTATTTCGATAAAGCCAGAAGGATTGTTATTGCAATTTATAGAAAACCCAACAAAAGGATTCCAGTTATTGGTGATAAAAGTACCTCCCCCACATGCATCATTGGCTGCTATATTATTATTGTTATTATTTAACCAAGTAGTGAAATCAGTATTCGCATTTATAGCACCTACTGGTAATGGCTCACACATAGAAGAACCGTTAACCGGAAGTGTCGTGAATACAGGTGGCTGGTTGTTTTGAACAACTATCAAAGCTCCGACTACGGATGAATTACCACAATCATCGGTGGCCGTAAATTGTACAGTCGTATTTCCGCATGAAGCTGGCAAATTATTAGGATCGTAATTATTGGTAAAAGTTGGAGTGCTACAAAAATCACCAGCAGCGGCTCCACCATTTGAATCAAGCCAGTCTTGGATTTGAGTATTAAAAGTAGGGTCGTTACAATCCACGACTAAATTTCCTGCTGGAGCAGTAAAGAATGGCGCTTGTGTGTCCACAATTTCTACCATGGCTGTAGTTTGAGCTGTAAGGCCACAGGCATCTGTTGCGGTAAACGTTACCATTGCCGAACCAGTGGCAACACATCCAGCGGTCAATCCATTGTAGTTGTTTGTCCAAGTGACATTATTGGAACAGAGATCAGATGCAGTTGCTCCTCCATTTCCAGCGAGCCAAGCGTTTATAGAACCTACATTTCCAGCTCCATCACATTCTACAGAGAAATTAGTCGCAGGGGTCATAATGGTTGGAGGCGTGTTGTCCACGCTTGTGAATCGGGCAGTGGTTGAACTACTATTGCCACAAACGTCGGTTGCGGTGAAGGTGACATCCACAAAACTTGAAAAACCACAAGTTCCAGTTAAGGCACCTGTGAAATCATGAGACCAACCAAAATTGCTACAATCATCTGCTGCCATCGCTCCTCCATTTGAGGTTAACCAATTGATCAGATCATTTGAATTTGTGTTTACATTACACTCAATGGTCAAGTCCATGGCAGGGGTTGTGATATTAGGTGCAGTATTATCAATCAAAGTTATTTCTTGACTTTGCGAAATAGTGTTTCCACAATCATCAGAAGTCGTCCAGGTTCTTACAATCGAACCTCCACAATTTGTTGGAATATTTATTTCATTGAAGATTACCTGTGGATCAATATCACAATTATCTGTTGCTGTTACCGTAGGAATGGGAGGTAACGCAATTGCACAATCTTGAGCAACAGATGATGGCACGCCAGATAAAGTAGGTGCATCATTATCTACAACGGTAATGGTTTGCGTTGCACTCGCTGTATTTCCACAAGGATCGGTGATTGTCCAAGTTTTAGTAATTGTCTGTTGCCCTGAGCAGAAACCAGGAACGGCACTTACTTCATCCTCAAATATTATGTCATTGACATCTGTACAATTATCTGAATAAGTAGGAATATCTGTCGGAATTGGCGCGTCACAAGAAATCGTCACATTGGCAGGTATCGTTTCAAATACAGGAGGGGTGTTGTCTTGGATGGTCACTATTTGTGTAGCCGTCGATTTATTACCACATTCATCCGTTACCGTCCATTCTTTTGTAATGGTTGATGCATTTGGACAGCTGCCAGGTTTTGTTCTTTCCTTCAGTTTTATTTCAACTCCTCCACAAATATCAGCTGCAATAACAGCTTGAGTTGGCAAAGCATCATCACATTCAATCGTCACATCACTTGGAATAAATCCGAACGCAGGAGGCTTAGTATCGAAAACCGAGAAGATTGCATCAGTATCAACAGATCTGCCACATTCGTCTGTCGCGGTGAAGGTTACTTTTGCAAAACCGTCACTTCCACAAATCGTTTCGAAGGCATTATCTCCATTGTTTGTCCAAACGATATTGTGATTGTATGGGTTGTTGACAGTTGTGCCGCCGTTGCTTGCTAACCAATTTTCATACTCAACAAAATTGCCTTGGCCGTCACATTCGACGGATTTATCTTTGGCTGATCTTGTAATCGTCAATGGTTCTTCTGTAGCTGCAAATCCATAAATCTGAACTTCATCAATATCCCAAATCGAAACATCTGCTCCGTTATCTTTTTCGCAATAACCCAAAAGTTCAAAAGTATAAGTTGCTCTGGTACAATCGCCTGCCCCGATATTTAAATTACTAAAATCAAACTCCTCAAAACTCCAGTCTGAGGAAGTAGGAATATCAATTTGTCTTCCAATCTCGATTCCGTTTCGTAAGACTCTCCAGCCATATTTGGTTGGTGGATTATTGGGCCCAGTATCGCCCGTCAACCACTCGTAAGTATCAGGTGCTTTTTCAAAAAAGGTCAATTTAGAAATATAAAGTGCTTGACCTGGTTCAGGATCAACTGTAATTGAAAAAGTATAAGCATCAGGTGAATTGTTTGTCCAAAAACAATAAGGTCTGATTTTGTGACAAATTGCATTGTTTGTATTGCCAGTATTTAAATTTGGACCTGGATTACAAGAGTGCATTCCAGTACTATTAAAAATAGAGGCAGTAACTGAGTTGAAACCATTTGGTACATTAGTATTGGCAGTTAGTTCGTCATAATTTAATCCTGGATCACAATTCTCAAATGTCCAATGTGCTAAATTGAATTCGGTTGTTAGAGTACCAACACAAGAGCAATCTGCCAGAGCAATATCGTTAATTGTATTTGGATTTCCATCATCACAACTCCCTCCGATGTTGGCCATCAAAGTTGGGCAATCATAGGTTGGAGGAGGTGCCAATGTTCCGCTACAGGAACAGTCGGCTTGAACTATATCATTACTTGTCAGAGCATTTTCATCATCACAAAAATCTCCGATGTCTGCACTCAGTGCAGGACAATCAAAGGATGGAGAAATGACGGTTCCAGCACATATACAACCAGTGAGAATCATATCGTTTGTAGAGACTGCATTTCCGTCGTCACAAGGGTCTCCAATGTTAGCGTTGATTGTAGGACAATCGAAAGTTGGAGGAGCAACACTACCAGCACAAGAACAATCTGCTTGGACTTTATCGTTAGCAGTTTGTGGGTCGCCGTCGTCGCAGGGGTCTCCAATGTTGGCATTGATTGCTGGACAATCAAAAGTTGGGGGAGCAACACTACCAGCACAAGAACAGTCTGCTTGGACTTTATCGTTAGCAGTTTGTGGGTCGCCGTCGTCGCAAGGGTCTCCAATGTTAGCATTCAAAGCAGGGCAATCAACAGACGAGCTGCCGCATCCAGCAACATTTATTTCTTCAAAAATATCGCAATATTTTGCTCGCCAATTGACGAAAGTTTGAATTTGAATGTAGTAGGTTCCACAATCATTTAATTCGATTAATAATGGATCCAGACATGGATCACTCAGACTGCTACATTCAAAAACTGGAGCGAGACTTTCATCATATACTTTAATGATAGCTCGTCTGTTTTCCAGATTTGAAATGAGGATGTCTTGGTTTGTAATGACATAAGTTGCATTACAGATTTGAGCATTTAAATTATTAAAATTTCCTAATAGAAAAAATATAAAAATACTCAGTGTGGAGATCCACTTCTTGTTGTGTAGAGGTAATTTCATCATAATAAATGTTTGTTCCGAATAAAGGGTTTAGAGCATTTTGAGCATACTCACAGAGTTTACTTCCGAAGAAGCAGATCGATTTATTATTAATGTTCTTTAGACAAATTCTGCGGTCAGGTCGAAGTGAAAAAATTATTAGAATAAAGTCTATTGACTGATAAGGAAAAGAAAATTTTCACTTCGACCTGACTTAATTCACAGGTTTTGTCTAAGAACCATTATTAAAATAGATTTTGAGGAAGAAGGAATCTATTGAAAAATTATAGACTAATATAAAGAGGAATCGAATACAATTATACCCAAAAAATTTCCTACGAAGAGGAAGATCTTAGCCCAAACTGATTTTTATACTTGTATTTGGGTATGTGAAATTGCGCATTGAGGAACGATAAAATAATAAGTACCTATTTTTTCACTGTTTCTATCCCAATTCAGCCAACTCCATCCACCTCATTTCTTTTTCGTCCAATGACTCTTGGACTTCGGCGAGTTCTTTGGAAAGGTCATTCATATTTGCGGAAGCATCATTGAATAGTTCTAAGATTACAGCGCGGCGTTTTTCGAGTTTTTCAATGTCTTTTTCGAGTTGTTCCATTTCTCGTTTTTCGCCGTAGCTGAGTTTCTTTTTCTCTTTTGGTTTTTCTTGTACGACTTTTGGTTTTTCGTCTGCGGCACGTTGTACACGACGCTTTTCTCGTTCGAGTTCAAGAATCCATTTTCGATATTCGGAATAGTCTCCATTGAAATCTTTGACTTGTCCATCGCCATGAAAAACGAAAAGATGATCGACCAATTTGTCCATAAAATAACGATCGTGGGTCACGATCATCAAACAGCCAGGGAAGATGTCTAAAAACTCCTCCAAGACTTGCAGTGACATAATATCCAAATCATTGGTCGGCTCATCGAGAATCAGGAAGTTCGGATTTTTCATCAAAATCGTTAATAAAAACAATCTGCGTCGCTCTCCTCCACTCAGCTGCGAAACAAAAACCTGATGTTGATCCCGTGCAAACAGAAAGGTATCGAGCAACTGTATAGCGGTCAATTTTTTTCCTTTTTCTAAAGGAATAAATTCAGCGACATCTCGCACAACTTCAATAACCTTTTTATCTTTTTCTAACTGAATACCATCTTGGGTATAATGGCCAAATTGGACGGTTTCTCCGATAACTACTTTTCCAGAATCAGGTTTTTCTTGTCCTGTTAGTAATTTTATAAAAGTGGACTTTCCAACTCCGTTTGGCCCAACGATTCCAACGCGTTCTCCTTTTTTAAATTTATAATGAAAATTGTCTAAAATTTTTAGGTCATCAAACGACTTTGAGATATAGTTGGCCTCTACAATTTTACTGCCCAGTCGGGCTGTTTTGAAGTCAATTTTGAGGCTTCCATCATCGAGGTTTTGATTCGCTTTTTCTTCAATTCTTCCAAATTCATGAATTCTTGATTTGGCTTTTGTAGTACGTGCTTTTGGGCCACGACGCATCCATGCAAGTTCTTTTTGATAAAGTTTTTTTGTCTTTTCCAATTCAGCGGATTCTACCTCGTGGCGCATGGTTTTCTTTTCTAAATAATCTGAATATCCGCCAGTGTATTTGTAAAGATTTCCGCGCTCCAGTTCGACAATGTGACTACAAACTCTTTCCAAAAAGTAACGGTCGTGCGTCACCATGAAAAGGGTGAGATTCGGACTTTTTAAATATTCCTCCAACCACTCAATCATATCGACATCCAAGTGGTTGGTTGGCTCATCAAGGATGAGTACTTCTGGTTCTTCGATAAGAATACGCGCAAGAGCCAAGCGCTTTTGCTGCCCACCTGAAAGTGTTCCTACTTTTTGATTTAAATCTTTGATGTTTAGTTTGAAAAGAATCTCTTTCATTTTGGACTCGAAGTCCCATGCTTTGAGGTCATCCATATTACTCATCGCGGTTTGCAGTTCGTCTGCTTTTTCGGGATGAATCATGGCCAATTCGTATGCTTTGATAGCTCTTACGACAGGGGAGTCCGCCTCGAAAACAGCGTCCATCGCCGTCATATCAGGATGGAAATCGGGCTCTTGTCTGAGGTAACTGACTCGCGCACTTTTATGAAAAAAGATTTTGGAATTTTCGCCTTCGGCAGCTTCTTCTCCAGCCAAAACACGTAGCAAAGTTGTTTTGCCAGTTCCGTTTTTGGCAACTAAAGCGATCTTTTCCCCTTTACTGATCGTGAGATCAATTTTGTTGAAAAGGACTTTTTCGCCGAAACTCTTAGAAACATTTTCGAGGGTGACATAATTCATAGCGCAAAGGTAATATTTTTGTTTGCAAGGTGTTTTTGCGTTTGTGTTGTTATTTGAAACAGATGGTTAATTTTTAAATATATGGAAAAGTATGATGTCAAAAATCCCAATTTGTTTGGCATAATTGTTGGCGATTTTTAAATACTCTCCACAAATGAGCTATTCCTCCTGCTCACGGATTTTCAAAAATTAAAATTGTTGGTTGTAAACTTTATTCTAATGATGGAATTCATCTCCATTATTTCATGAAGTTTGATGATATATCAAACCAAGACAAGTTTTTTGATAACGACAAACAAAGAAATCAAACGTGGAATTTAATAGGTTATTAAAAAAGCAAATAGGGCAAAATTTCGGAAGCATTGACAATGTTCCAGAAGAAATGTTGGGGTTCTTATCAACCGTTAGCGAATCGTATGATCACTACGAAAAGGATAGGAGCATGATAGAACGTACTTTGGAATTAGAACTAAAAGAGTCCAATCTGGAGAAAGAAAATGCAAAGCTCAGGTCGAAATTTAAGTCTGATTTTTTGTCGATGATGAGTCACGAAATTCGTACGCCATTGAATGCGGTGGTTGGGATTACCAATATACTTTTGGACGAATGCAAGCAGAAAAATTTGGTTGAAAATATGAATACGCTCAAGTTTTCTGCGGACTTATTGCTTTCACTTATCAATGATATTTTAGATTTTAATAAAATTGAGGATGGGCAAGTTGAGTTTGAAAAAGTTGAATTTGATTTGCATAAGTTAATCAGAAATCTTGAAAAATCTTTTTCTGTAAAAACGAAGGCTTCCGAATCTGTGGATTTGATTGTTGAGTTAGATGAGCAATTGCCGAAATACTTGATGGGGGATTCGCTTCGCTTGAGTCAAGTTTTATTGAACTTGGTTGGAAATGCTATCAAGTTTACGCACGAGGGTTATATCAAAATCAGTTTAAAACACTTGAAAACGGATGGCAGAAAAGTGACTGTTCAATTCAACATAGAAGACACTGGAATCGGTATTCCTAAAGAAAAGCATAAATTAATTTTTGGTAGTTTTTCGCAAGCAGATGCAGACACCACACGCAAATATGGCGGAACTGGATTGGGGCTTTCTATCACAAAAAAAATCTTAGAATTGATGGATTCGGAAATTCAGTTGGAAAGTGAGGAAGGTACTGGTTCAAGATTTTTCTTTGAATTGACTTTAGATGTTTCAACGAAAGTTGGTCCAAGAGCAACGGTTTCAAAAGAGATTACTTATTTTGATAATGTGAAAATTTTACTGGTCGAAGATAACCAAATCAATGTTTTGGTTGCTAAGCGATTTTTAGAAAAATGGGGTTTTGAAGTTGATACTGCAGAGAATGGGCAAATTGCATTGGATAAAATACAACAAGAAAATTACCAATTAATTTTGATGGATTTGCACATGCCAATTATGGATGGTTATGATGCTTCTCGTGCAATTAGAGCATTGAAAGATCCGAAGTTTTCAACTTTGCCGATTATTGCACTGACCGCATCGGCAGATAATTTTTCAAAAACCAGAGTCTTGGATTGTGGTATGAATACGATTGTCACCAAACCATTTGTGCCACAAGAATTGAATCAAGTTTTGAATGAGTATTTGATGAAAAATGTGATGGAAGCTGAGTAGAGGGTCTTTATTTTTCAATTTTAAAAACAGAAACCCAATCTCTTGTCACCTGAAAGATTTTATCATTTTTAAAAAATAACTTTCCACTTTCTGTCAATTCAGAAGGGTAGAAGTAGTCATCGCCCATCATGATTGAATTAATAAGATTGGTCGCTTTTTTCTTTTTGAAAAGAAAAATATTTCTTTCTAAAACAGTGAAGTCAATTACTTTTTCGACGGCTATGAAATTTAAGAATTTTCCAAAAATATCGAAAACATAAATTCCTTTTGCTTTGTCAAAAAGGTAAACATTGTTCTCCACTTCTTTTACGATTGTTGGGTTGATTTTGGTTTTGAAAATTTGATTTAATTGTTGGCTTGCTAAAATTGGCGTGCCATTGAAATCAAATTTTTTCAACTGAAAATTGTCTTTGTCGTAAATCCATAAATTTTTATTGTCGGCGATGCTTAGACAATTAGTTTCGTATAACTCAATCTTAGTAAGATGAAAACCGCCAGATGGACTCAACGTGCGATCAAGTGTTACGATTTCATTAAACATTTGATAAAAAACCAAAAGATGAAATGGATTGGCCGCTTCAAAGTAGGTGATGTCTCCCAATCGGCTGTTGGAATATCGGAATAGTTCATTTCCTTTCGAATCAAATTTGATGATTTCGTTTTCGTGGGTAATGATGTAAAAATTATCGAATTGATCTGCCGTCGCAAACTTCGCTTCAATATTGATGGAGATGATTTTTTTTACATCTAAAGTTTTTTCGCTTTGAGCAAATACACTCAAACTCATCGATCCCAAAACCAATACTGCTAATATTTTTTTCATTAATGACTGTCCTAAAGTTATTTTGTGTCGCCCCGTGTACCGTCCACCTTTCACCTTGTACCGAATTAAATTCATGGAAAAATTTTCCCTTCTTCGTTTTCAAAAAAATTAAGTTTCACATCACTTCCGTCAAAAACAGCATAGGAATTTGCAAATAACCATTGTCCCAAATTCACATATTTCGACTGCCCATTGGATAACGTATAATCAATGGGAATGTGACGATGTCCAAAAATAAAATAGTCGATATCAGGCTGTTCTTTCAGTTTTTTCTCTGCGTAAGACCACAACCATTCTTTTTCGATGGACTCAAAATCTTCGGTGCCCATGTGTTTGTCTTTACTTTTTTGAGACCAAAAATTAGCTAATCCAATTCCAAAATTAGGATGCAAACGAGCAAATAACCATTGACAAATTGGATTGGCAAAAACCTTTTTCAAAATTTTATAACCATAATCACCAGGCCCTAATCCATCACCATGTCCAATCAAGAATTTTTTACCCGAAAGGGTTTTAATAATCGGCTTTCGATGTGTTGTGATACCCAACTCTTTTTCAAAATAATCAAACATCCACATGTCATGATTCCCAATAAAAAAGTGCATCTCAATTCCCGAATCTGCCAGCTCCGCCAACTTTCCCAATAAACGCACATAGCCTTTCGGTACAGCATGTTTATACTCAAACCAAAAGTCAAATAGATCGCCAACAATATAAATTTCTTTAGCGTCTTCCTTAATTTGATCCAGCCATCTGACCAATTGTAACTCTCGCTCACGGGAAGTGTACTTGGCATCAACGCCCAAGTGGAAATCGGAAGCGAAGTAGGTTTTTTTTTCGCTTTTAGGAGGAACTTTATTTTTTTGCTTTACTTCTGGCATTGATTAAAAAAAGAATCTTATTTAGAGTTGTTGAAATGAAATTTCTCAATCAGTATTTGAATTACATGATCGCCCCGCTGGGGCTTTTCGAATATTCCTTCTGTATTTACCTCCTACGGAGGCTATAAATATGGTCGCTCCTCTGGAGCTAATTTGATTAAATGAATTATTCTTTTGGTTATTCTCAGGGTTTTTGTGAGCCTCAGAGAGGCGCCAATGTTTATAGAAAAAGAATACGAAATATTACGAAAGCCCTAGTGGGGCGATAATGTAAATACACGATTCTATAATTTACGAATCAATAAAATCAAAAACATATTCATTTTTAAAATCAATCTCAAATTTCGTTAGTAAATCAAGATACTCCTCTTTGAAAGTTTTAGATTTATGATGTTCCTTTTGGTTGATAATGTAATTGATAACAGCATCAAGATGAGAGTGAGAATAACTGAAAGCACCATACCCATTTTGCCATGAAAATTTGTAAGGGCAAAAGTTTCTTCTTTTAATAAAATGGTTGCTATCCGTTTTTATAGCTTCAATTAAATCAGGGATAGATTGCTTTGGTTTATAACCAATGAAAATATGCAAATGGTCTGGCATTCCATTGATTCTTAAAATTTTATGGCCATTATTTTGAACAATGCCAGTTATGTATTGGTAGAGTTCCTCTTCCCAATTTGGTTGAATCAGACTTTGACGATCTTTTACGGCAAATACAAATTGTAGGTAGATCTGGGTATAAGTGTCAGCCATATTTAATGCAATTTTCTCATTGGTTTTTTTCACATGATCGCCCCGCTAGGGCTTTTACAAATATCTCTTTTACGTTTTTTCTATAAACATTGACGCTCCTCTGGAGCTATTTTTTTATGAAGCAAACGATTACGTTTGTCAAACTTTCCCCATTACATTTCCGCACTTATTACAAGTACGAGCTTCTTCGTTATCGTTATAATCCATGATCGCGCCTTTGACTTGTTTTCCTAAATTTTCGAGTACAAAACTCGCTTCGTGGAGTGAGTTACCACATTTTTCACAAAACCACATGAGCTTATCGCGCTCGCCTTCTCTTCGCTTTCGCTCAATAACAAGACCAACTGTGCCAGCAGGGCGTTGTGGAGAATGGGGGATGTGTTTTGGTAATAAAAACATCTCACCTTCTTTGATGTCAATGCGCTCTTTCTCACCATCTTCGTTGATGATGTTGACGTGAATATCGCCTTCTATTTGGTAAAAAAGTTCCTCACCATCTTCCCAGTGATAATCTTTACGACCATTGGGGCCACCGACTACGATGACGATGTAATCTTCATTTTCAGTATAAATTTGATGAGCACCTACAGGGGGTTGCAACAAGTTGCGATTCTCATCTATCCATTTTTTTAAGTTGAATGGTTTAGTTATTGCCATAATATTTACTTTTACGATGTTATTTGTCTAAAACAATATCTGCAAAATAGAATAGAATATACTTCAATTCCAAAAAAGAAAAACACTTATGACTTTACAAGAGCTTTTTGATACCATAGGAAATAATCCTTCTTGGATTATGATTTATTTTTCTTTGATCCCCATAACTGCACTTATTGCAGGTTTTTTAGGGAAAGGAGAAGGTAATCTCACGCCATGGAGAGAACTCTACAGTGTACTAATTTATATGGTATGTATCCCAGGCATTTTTGCGGTTACGCTGAGTATTTATTTTTTCCTTTTTGAACGTCGAGGTATTTTGGATACCGATGTTTACAATCAGATTATTCCTGTAGTCTCAATGCTTGTCACGTTATTTTTAATAAGAGCCAACGCTAGTTTGGATCGGATTCCAGGTTTTGGAAAAATCTCTGGTTTGATGATGGTGATTTTTGCATCACTTGCGCTGATGTGGGGATTGGATCGCACTCGAATCTATGTGGTAGCATTTACACGAATGCCTTTCTATTATGTTCTTTTAATTTTTGCTGGAATCTTTTTTATGGTTCGATTTGGGTTTAAAAGAATGTTGGGATAAGCAAGTTAGCTGACCACCCTGAACCGTTCCATGAACAGAGCCGAAGGAGAGCAAACATGGAAATCGATCTCCGCTCTTATTCTCTTCGGCTTCGCTCAGGGAACGCACCTTTAAGGAACATGTAAAGAATAAATTGTAACAAAGTTGAATAATTATTTTTTACACGTTCCTAAGGCGTATTCTGCACTAGCACATTAGATGCATGCGCAATTTTAGCACTCCAATATTTATTGGTATATAATTCATCAATCACCACTCCTCGTGAAGAGGTACTGTGGATAATTCGCAAGTCATCATCTTTATTAGAATAAACCATTGCAACATGGAAGATTCGATTTTTTTTTCCTTTTTGAAAAAAGACCAAATCACCTGCCTGTGCTTTTCTTAAAGGAATTTTCTGACCGATTTTAGATTGAGCCGCTGAGTTTCTCGGAAGTGAAATATCAATCTGTTTCATCAAAAAATAAGTATAACCTGAACAGTCAAAACCAGATTTTGGATTTTGCCCTGCGTGACGATATTTCTTACCTAAATAATCATCTGCTTTATCTGCGAGAATTTCTCTTTGTTCTGCTATTTTATCTACTGGTTTTTCAGCGATTGGCTCAGTGTAGGAGATGCTTTTGAGTGTAGAACAAACCTTACAGGAGAGTAAAAAAACAATCATCAAAAATACTAAAGGAAGGTTTTTTAAAAACATGGTAATATTTTTGATATATAGAAAATAGGTTAGTTAAAAAAAGATTTTTTCGGGCGATTTGAAAAGTAATTTTCAAATCGCCCTTTTTCTTTTGGTAAACTATAACGAATCGACTTATTGAATAATTATATTATGTAAAAAGTCGATGATACAAATCCTCGATTTTAGATATAATAATCAACTCTATATTGAAGTCCTCCTGTTTGATTCCTTTTGTATTAAATTTTGAAATATAAATTTGCTGAAAACCCAATCGTTCTGCTTCCTGTATCCGTTGGGCAACTTTGGTAACGGCTCGCACTTCTCCAGACAAACCAACCTCTCCTGCGAAACAAATATTTGGCGGAACGGCCACATCTTCCAAAGAAGAAATCAGCGCACTAATAATCGCTAAATCAATTGCTGGATCATCCACCCGAATACCACCTGCGATATTTAAGAAAACATCATTGAGCGCAAAAGGAAACCCACATCGCTTCTCCAAAACGGCCAAAAGCATTTCCAATCTACGTCGGTCAAAACCTGTTGCAGAACGTTGAGGTGCGCTGTAAACCGCTTTACTTACCAAAGCTTGCGTTTCAATCAACATTGGTCGCTGTCCCTCAATAGTGGCACAAACTGCGGATCCAGAAAGGTCTTCCTCTTTTTGCGAAAGTAATAACTCAGATGGGTTAGAAACCTCTCTCAAACCACTAGCAACCATTTCATAAATCCCCATTTCGTCTGTAGAACCGAAACGGTTTTTCATCGTCCTCATGATGCGATAAGTGTAGTGTCTGTCACCTTCAAATTGCAAAACAGCATCAACGATATGCTCTAATAATTTTGGTCCAGCGATAGATCCTTCTTTGGTAATATGCCCAATGATAAAAACAGGAACATTCGACTCTTTGGCAAAACGCTGTAATTCACCAGCAGTCTCCCGCACTTGCGAAACACTACCTGGAGTGGACTCAATATACGGCGAAGAAATCGTCTGAATCGAATCAATTATCATCAAAGCAGGCTTAATGTTTTGCGCATGCTTCAGAATTTTTTCAGTGTTGGTTTCCGTCAAAATGTAGCAGTTTGCGGTAGCGCCGCCCAATCTTTCTGCACGCATTTTTATTTGTTCCTCGCTTTCCTCTCCAGAGACATAAAGAACTTTTTCTTTTAATTTCAAAACGACTTGAAGTAGTAAAGTCGATTTACCGATACCTGGTTGTCCACCAATCAAAACAAGCGAACCAGGAACGATACCACCACCCAAAACTCGATTCAATTCTTTGTCTGGAGTTACTAATCTAAAGATTTCCCCTGCCTTTACTTCAGATAAGGGAACAGGTTGAGGAGCGTCAGCATCTTTAGATTTCCAGCTTTTTTTGCGGGTCTCGCGTTCGTTCTCTTTAGAGATGATTTCTTCTACGTAAGTGTTCCACTCGCCGCAGGTATAGCACTTGCCCATCCACTTCGGCGAATTGGCGCCGCAGTTCGAACAAGTAAAGACTTTTTTAATTTTTGCCAAAAGATTTTATTTTATTTTCTGCTATTTAATCAAAATCGAGTATTTCAATGCTCGATTTTTTTATTTATGAAGATGTAGAAATGTTATTTTTTTTACGAAACATTTCGCAAATGTAAAAAATGTAGTACTTTTGTATCAGTTCATTTTTTACTTTTGCGATTTCATAGAAAACTATGAGTTTTATTTTGAAATATTTGTGACATATTATATTTTCGCAGTCCAAAAAATGTTCTCAAAATTATATATTCGCAACACTAAAAGAACAAATAACACGGAAACGTGTTTATAAGATATAAAGTAGATTGTTTTCATTTGGTTTTTTGGGGTTATACAGGGTGCTAGGATTCTTTCCTAAGTGCCCTGTTTTCATTTTAGGCTTATTTTTTCTTTAGTTTCTTCTTTTTCTCTATCACATTGCTGTTTCGTTTAAGCTAATTTCCATTAGGTATAGTGTCTCATTCTTTTTCGTATTTTAGAAACAGAAAAACAAACAAATGGGTCAATTCAATTGGACGGTATTGGGACAGCAGGGTAAACAATATCGAGTAGGCATCTACCACGGAGATAAATCTGGCCATTTGATGATTCATTGTAATTCCAAAGTGGTATTGGTCGATTTTTCTGTCAAAGAATCAAAGGATTATTCCTTTTTTATTGATGACGAATTTTTTGTTTTAGAAGTAGAAAAGCAAGACGGTCAATTTTTATATGGCTTAGAACTAAATACATCCGCAGATACACCACTGAACAAAATCCGAAAGAAAAGAGACATCAAGCATTTGGTTGGGGTTGGACTAATTATCGCTGCAATTTTTGTAGTAGGCATTGGTTTCTTTTGGGGATACCCGAAGTATCAATCCTTAAAATCCGAAACAGATAAAAAAGAAATTTTAGCAAAAAATGGAATTGAAACAACTGTTGAAGTTAGATATGATTCGGCAGCAGCTAATATGAAATATTTTTTTGTTGGAAAAGGAAAACCAATCTCAGGAAATCCAATTTTTACTAAAGCAAACAAACCTATTTTTCCGCTTAAAAATGGAGAAACTTTTTTAGTAAAATATTCTAAAAATACGCCTAAATTGCATCAAGTTTATTGGACGCAATTACCTGACGAACAATTGATTAGATATAAAAATAGAGTAGGAGTGATTCACAAAAAGTCTAATCCAACTTTTTCAGATTTGAAAGTTCAATGTCAAGTGGAATTAGCTTTTAGAATTGATAATTTCAATGGCTTGAAACAACTTTATTACCAAAATGAAAGTTCTGAAACCAATCCAATTTTTAATGAAAGTACCTATCAAAAATTCATAAGGGACGAACCTTTCAGGAATTTATCAGAAGAAAACTGTTGGCCTTAGTCTTCTTTGCCTTGCTTTGACAGCAATTTTTTACTTTTGCAGAAAGAACCTAAATACATACATATTGGAACATTTAGCACAGCACGTAGAGGCTTTAATTTTTGCAAGCAGTAGCCCGATCTCTTTTCAGGAAATCCTTGATTGTTTGGAGGCGACTTTTGATATGGAATTTCCAGAAGAAGATCTCGAAAAAGCAATTGCAGAAATTGAGAAACGATATGAAGAACCGACCTTCTCTTTTGAGTTATTAAAGATTGCGGGTGGATATAATTTTTTGACAAAATCGGCCTACTTTTCAACGATAGGAACACACCTCAAGTTGACAACTCGTAAACGTCTTTCCAAGTCTGCACTAGAAACGCTCGCCTTGGTTGCTTATAAACAGCCAGTAACCAAAACCGAGATGGAAAACATCAGAGGAGTAGGTTGTGATTATGCACTTCAAAAACTTTTGGAAAAGGAACTGGTTGTTATTGCAGGAAGAAGTGAGGGGCCTGGCCGTCCATTACTTTATGGAACAAGTGAAAAGTTCATGGACTATTTCGGGTTGAAATCTTTAGATGATATGCCAAAACCAAAAGATTTCCAAATGCCTGATAATACCATCGGCGAACAAGCACCGCTTGAAGAATCGGTTCCAGCGGCCATTGAAGGTGCTGCTCAAGGTGATGTAGGAAACGAGGGGGAAGCTGCCGCAAAAGAAGGAGAAGAAGCAAAGAAGCAATCTTTGCCTCCAATTGAAATGACAGCGGAAGAAATTGAAGCGTCATTGGTGGAAGTTGTACCAAAAACAGAAGAAGAACTGCTTGCGGAATC
This sequence comes from uncultured Saprospiraceae bacterium, assembly GCA_938010715.1. Taxonomy (GTDB): domain Bacteria; phylum Bacteroidota; class Bacteroidia; order Chitinophagales; family Saprospiraceae; genus JAGQWW01. The sequence continues at coordinate 16,708 of CALLVG010000090.1, read as the reverse complement.
GATAGAAAAAACTAAAGAAGAGGAAGTAGCTCTTGAAGAATTAATAGCCGTTGGAGAAACAATAGAACTTTCTCCAGAATTAGAGGCAAAAAGAAAAGAAGAATTAGCTGCTTCTGAAACGGAAAAAAAATCAGCAGAGGCAAAAGAAACAGTTTCAGAGGTAGAAACAATACCAGAAGTAGAGCCAATTGTGGAAGAAATTGTAAGACTTGAAAAAGAAACAGAAGTTATTTCTGAACCTGCAACAGCAGAAAATATTCCAACATCCGAAGCAATAGCTGACCTTGTTCCAGAACCAGAATCAACCTCTGAATCAATTGTGATTTCAGAAAATGAAAAATTTGAAGAAGAATGAAAGATACCAGTAAACCATTAGTCAACAGAGTTGCTCAAAGTGGATTGATCACTTTGAAGTTAGAAGAGTTTTTTCCACAGGAAGAAATCTGCTCTTTTGATTTAAAGGATTACTTGTTTCGAGAATTGATCCTTCGTGAAAAGGATTTTAGAACTGCGTTGAAAGAACATGATTGGAGCCAATACGAAGGAAAGAATTTAGCAATCTATTGCTCTGCCGATGCTATCATCCCGATGTGGGCGTACATGTTGGTAACGGTTTATGCCGAGCCAATTGCCAATTTAGTTTTTCAAGGAAATCCACAAAGATTAATCGAATTTGCTTTTTTAGAAAAAATAGGCGAGATGGATTTTTCAAATTATGAAGATCAACGTGTCATCGTCAAAGGATGTGCTGATAAACCAATCCCACCATTCGCTTATGCGGAATTGACTAAAAAACTTCGACCAGTAGCCAAGTCGATTATGTTTGGCGAACCTTGCTCCACTGTTCCTATTTATAAAAAGAAAAAGTAGCTTAAAACTTTCAACTTCGCTGGTTCAACTTTTTAAAAATTATACCCACTTCTTGGGTACATATCCAATTTTCTTTTTGCTACCTTTAGGGCAATAATTGCAACCGATTTTATCCAAAAATATAAAAAGTGGCTTGAATTGAAATTTCAAGGACTTTGAAATTAAATCCCAGAGTGTGTCTGAAGAATTTACGAAAATTAAAAAATCTTTGTCAAAAAGTGCTAAACTTGAGCATGAACTAAATCTGAAGCAACTTCAGATTACTCGCCTGTTGACGATTACCCAATCCATCAATGATAATGTAAAAGCGCCTGCGCTTTTTAGCATGTATAGTTCATTTATTGGTTGGGAAATGGGCGTCAAAAAAATGGCGCTTTTCTACAAAAAAGATAATAAATGGCAATTGGCTTCCTCACATGGCGTAGATACAAAGAACATTGATTTTAATATCTCAGAGGAATTTAAAAAGTTTGATAAAACTTACCAGCTAACAGACAGCGACCACGAGTTGATAGGCCAGTTTGATGTAGTGATACCAGTTAAACATAAAAATACACCGATTGCTTATGCATTCATCGGTGGATTGGCAGATGAAGAGGACTTTTATAATAAAGTGCAATTCATCACAACGATCACGAATATCATTGCCGTTGCGATTGAAAACAAGCGCCTTTTCAAACAACAGTTGGATCAAGAACGGATGCGAAAAGAAATGGAAGTTGCCAAAAAAATGCAGCTCCAACTCATTCCGACCGAACTTCATAAATGTGAAAAGTACGAACTGTCAAGTATTTACCGTCCACATGCGCAAGTAGGTGGCGATTATTTTGATTACATCGAATTCCCAGGCGAGCAATTTGTTTTTTGTATCGGTGATATTACTGGAAAAGGAGCAGCAGCAGCTTTATTAATGGCAAATTTTCAGGCGAATTTTCATACCCTGATTCGTAAACGAGATCCATTGGATGTCTTTGTGAGAGAGATAAATGATGCCTTGGCACGTGCTACTAAATATGAAAAATTTATCACCTTTTTTGTCGCTTATTATGATCGTGCTACTCGGATGCTTCAATATGTAAATGCAGGACATACGCCTCCGTTTTTGGCGATGGCAGGCAAGGTGATTCGGTTGGACAAAGGGACTACCATTCTCGGAATGTTTGAAGAATTGCCTTCTGTAGAAGTTGGTGAAGTTGAAATCGAACAAGATGCAACGATCCTTACTTTTACCGATGGTTTGACAGATTTAATCAATGAAGAAGATGCTTATCTTTCTGATGAATTAATCGAAGATTTTGTTCGTGGGAATGCAGTCAGTTCAGCTGATAGTTTCAACGATTTGCTTCAAATTTTTATTGAAAACTTTAAGGGTAAAAAGGAATTCACAGATGACTTCACGGTACTCACATGTAAAATTCGTTCTTAACTTTTGATGGATCTGGAAACAAGATGGCTATCTTGCGAGTTATTAGTATAACATCAATTTTGATGTTCTAAAAGAATATAACAATGGCAGACGATAAAAAGAATCATAAACCTCAACAAGGCAATCAATTGAACATAGAATTGCCAGAAGAAATGGCAGAAGGCGTATATTCCAATTTGGCGATTATTTCGCACTCGCAATCAGAATTTATTTTAGACTTTGTGCGATTGGTTCCTAATGTGCCAAAAGCGAAAGTGAAATCAAGAGTGATTTTGACTCCACACCACGCCAAGCGATTATTGATGGCTTTGAATGATAATGTGAAAAAGTACGAAGCACAGCACGGAAAAATCGCTGAGAATAAAGATCCGAACCCGTTTCCGATGAATTTTAATACGCCCAAAGCGCAGGCCTAATGAACATTTACGTATCAGATATCGCAAAAAATCGGATTTTAGAAATCAAGAAAAAAGAAGGGTGGGATGATACCCATTTTCTTCGGGCAGAAGTCGTGAGTGGCGGCTGCTCCGGATTGACTTATAAATTAGATTTTGACAACGAATCGCGCGAAAACGATCAAGTCTTTGAAGACAACGGCGTAAAAGTGGTAACGGATTTGAAAAGTATGCTTTACTTATTCGATTCTACCTTGCAGTTTTCAGGTGGATTGGATGGGAAAGGCTTCTTTTTCAATAATCCGAACGCTTCTCGGGAGTGCGCTTGTGGTGAAAGTTTTGCGGTTTAAATGAAAGTTCATTTGACTTATGTTTACTAAACTTTAAAAGTTTAGTAAACATAAAGTTCCAATTTTAAAAAAACGGTTCTAAACAATTTTCGTCGGAAAAACGCCTTGGTAGGTGGATATTTTTTCAATCTAAGCAGCTTTTAGCTTAGATTGAAAAGGAAATATTTCAAACATGAAGAACAAAACTGTTGCAGCATTACTGGCTATTTTTCTTGGAGGCTTTGGCCTGCACTGGTTTTATTTGAATCGTTCTGGATTGGGCATTGTCCATCTACTTTTGTGCTGGACGCCATTTGCTTGGATAAGTGGTTTAATCAGCGCGATTGTCTTTTTTAGTATGAATGAATCCATTTTTGACGAAAAGTATAATATAGATTTTTCGAGACCTGATTACAGCCGTTATGATGCTGATTTTGAACGAGTAAAAGGGTACCAACATGCACCAGAGTATAGCGTTGGTTACAATGATTCTAAAAAAATTAAAGCGGTCTCTTTAAAACTAAATAGAAAGATGGCAGAGGTTTTAAAGAAAGAAGGAATCAAGCGATTCAAGGATTTTGATATTGAAGGCGCGATGGATCAATTCGAAAAAGCTTTAGAATTTCAATACAATAACCCCGCACTACATTTCAATTTAGCTTGTTGTCAATCCCTGTTAGAAAATAGGGAGAAAGCATATTATCATCTTGAATATGCGGTGAGTAATGGTTTTTCAGATTTTGATAAAATTAAGTCGCATGATGCCCTTGCATACTTGCGGGTTGATTCAGAATTCTCTACATTTGAGGATAACGGATATAAAGTCCAAGCTTCAAAGCAAGTTGAATCAACAAAAAATGACCTTTTGGAATCCACTCCAGATTTGTTGGAGCAACTTAAAAATTTGAACGCGCTTCGAGTAAGCGGTCAACTCACAGAAGAAGGTTTCCAAAAAGAAAAGAGAAAACTGTTTGGATAAAAGATAATCACTTTGATGAAATTTTGTCACTCAACAAACAATAACTAAGTGTTAACAACACGCGCACTAACAGAAGGGTAAATAAAAACGTTTTATTTACACGAGATTGAGTGGGTTTATAAAAACCACCCTCAGATCTACACAAACACTAGACTATGGTTGCAGAAAACTTATTGACTGATTCGATGGCTCCGTTAGGGCTGACTGACACGGGAAGTGAAGCACTTACTATCATGAACTTGTTTGGTGTAAGACATCTTCCAGTTGTAAAGTTGAATGATGATTTTATTGGCGTTGTGGGTGAAGATGATATTCTTTCTACTGATTTGGAAGACACAATCGAAACTTACGATTTACAGATAAAAAATGCTTTTGTTAGAGGCTATGACCACGTATATGAGGTCATGCGCTTGATGGCAGAAAAAAAATTAACCGTAATACCAGTGGTTAGCGACGAGAACAAATATCTCGGTATGATTTCTCAAGATGATTTGTTGAGCTTTTTTGCAAACACAAGTTCATTTGCTGAGCCAGGAAGTATTGTTGTTTTAGAGGTAGGAAAAAGAGATTATTCGTTGGCAGAGATTTCGCGAATTGTTGAAGGTGAAAACACGAAAATCTTAAGTTCATTCATTACTTCTTATCCCGATTCGCAGAAAATTGATGTGACGTTGAAGTTGTCTTCTCATTCGATTCAGAATGTGCTGGCTACTTTAGAACGATTCGATTATGTAGTGAAAGCTTCTTTTGACGAATCAGATTACCTCGATTCATTAAAAGAACGCTATGATGCGTTGATGACATTTCTGAATGTTTAAAAATAAAAATTAACATAAAAGAGCCTTCAAGAGCGTTGTACTTTTGAAGGCTCTTTTTTTTTGTTTCTTTGCAAGCATTATGCGATTTATACTCCTTTTGACGGTTTTATTTGGCTCGTCTCTTTCTCTCTTTGGACAGGAAGAGGCACTCCCTGTCGTGATTGATGATATTGTTATTGAAGGAAACAAACGAACCTTAGATAAAATCATTTTTCGCGAATTGGACTTCCAAAAAGGAGATACAATCCCTTTTGAAAAATTGGCAGATGAACTGGAACGCAACGCGCTGCTTTTGATGAATACCAGCCTTTTTGCGAAAGCAAAAGTCAATATTAAAAACTGGAAAGAAGGCAATCACTTGGACTTAGAAGTCAAATTGGAAGAGGCATGGTACATTTATCCATTACCACTTTTTGAGTTGGCAGATAGAAATTTCAATGTTTGGTGGTCGGAGTTTAATCGAGACCTTTCACGGGTAAATTATGGAATGCATTTTTATCATTCTAACTTTACCGGAAGAAGAGATTACTTTAAAATTCATGCACAATTCGGCTACACACGCAAGTATGAGATTCGATATACTTTTCCTTATTTGAATAAAAAACAAACGCTTGGTTTGGATATCGTTTCCAATTATAAAGAGCAAAAGGAAATTCAAATCAACACCTTTAATAACAAACAGGTTTTCAGAAAAAACGAAGAAGCGCCGATTTACAATCGCTACGAAACGGAACTTTCGTTGACCTATCGACCAAAAATAAAAACGAATCATCGTCTCTCAACTTGGTTTAGTCGCCACAAAATTGACGAGTCATTTGTTACCAATAATATTGATGTCACTGATTCATTGGAGAATATTAATTTTTTCCAAACTGGTGAAAATTATCAAAAATATTTTGGACTACGTTATAGATTTGATCGAGATACACGAGACATTCGACCTTATGCTACGAAGGGTTCGTACTTTGCATTTGAAGCCTTAAAAGAAGGGATAGGCATCTATGATGATTTGAATACTTTGCGAACGACGATTAGTTATAGCAAGTATTTTCCATGGTCAGAAAAATGGAGTTCAGGTCATAATTTGAGAAGCCGAAATGCTTTGATTCGTTCCAAACAACCATATTTTAATAGTCGTGGATTGGGCTTTGGAAGTTCATTTGTGAGAGGGTATGAGTTTTATGTAATTGATGGAATCGATTTTTTCCTTTCCAGAAATACATTGAGTTATGAGTTGTTCAAGAAAGAATTTAATATGGGCAGCTCTATGCCAATTAAGGCTTTTAGAGCGGTTCCTGTAAAAATATATTTAACTACTTTTGGCGATGCGGGATATGCCAACAATCCTTCTTTTGCAGATAATAATCCGTTTTCAAATAAAATGTTGGTGGGGTACGGAGTTGGTGTGAATTTGGTCTTATACTATAATAAAGTGTTTATATTTGAGTATAGTTTCAATGGAGAACAGGAGAGTGGACTGTATATTCGAACGCAATTAGGATTTTAAAAAAAAGGTTGAACGTTGCAGATTGAAAGTTCAAAGTAACACGAGAAACTTTCAACCTAAAACGTTCAATAATCAACTTAACATTTCATGCAGGTAGTCATATTTGGAAAGAAAGTGAAGGAGAAAGATTTACCGTTTATTCAGACGGTATTTGATGTGTTGCACGAGCAAAATATCAACACATTCATTTACACAGATTATTTGTTGGGAATGAATGGAAAGATCAACTTTCACCGTGATGTGGGTCGGTTTGATGGGTACAAAGATTTCGCAGTTAAGAATATGGATTTTGTAATTACGCTTGGTGGTGACGGAACGATTTTGGAAGCGACAACGATGATCAGAGAAAGCGGTGTGCCGATTCTTGGTGTCAATCTTGGTCGCCTCGGTTTCTTAGCATCAATCGAAAAAGCTAATTTTGAAAGTGTGATTGTTTCATTGAAAAATGGACGATTTAGTCTTGATCAACGAACGCTTTTGAAACTCGATTGCAACCTTCCTGTTTTTGGAGACATACCTTTTGCACTCAATGATATGACCCTTTTGAAAAGAGATACTTCTTCCATGATTACGGTGAAGACTTTTATCAACGGTGCATTCTTGAATACTTATTGGGCAGATGGAATTATCGTTTCTACGCCGACAGGTTCGACGGGTTATTCGTTGAGTTGTGGTGGGCCGATTCTTTTTCCTGATTCTGGAAACTTCGTCATTACGCCCGTTGCGCCGCATAATTTGAATGTGCGTCCAGTCGTTATTTCCGATGATTCAATTATTTCTTTTGAAGTAGAAGGGCGGACAGATAATTTCCTTTGTACGCTTGATTCGCGGTGGGAGACGATTACGGCTTCACATCAAATTGCAGTGCGAAAAGCAGATTTTAAAGTCAATTTAGTCTCCATTCCAGAACATGGATTTTTGAAAACAATAAGAGGGAAATTGAGTTGGGGAGAGGATAAGCGGAATTAAAAAATTCAAGTACAAGAATCAAGTTCAAGTACAATTGAACTTACAGCTTTTCCCAAACATCCTCCACCATTTTACGCGTAAGCGTTTCAATATAATAACTACCCGCCGACGGGTCGTTGACCTTTCCAAAATGACTTTCCATTTGTAATAAATGTTGGACATTTCGAGCGATTCGCCTTCCGAATGCATTGTCATGCGAAGGGGTAACCGTCAATCGAGAAGCACCTCCGATATGCGCAGCCATGGCCATCGTGGTGGCTTTTATCATATTGGTATTTGGATTTTCGGCTTGCGTTTGAGGAGCGAAACCAACATCAATTTTTACGGTTTCGACCTCGACTTTATATGCTTTCAAAACATTGGCCCAAAGCAGATGCAAAGCGCGCATTTTAGCAATTTCAATAAAGTAACTCGTTCCGATATTGATGGAAAATTGGAGGTTATCTGCAACGGTTTTGGCGTCGATGCCAGCTTCGGTTAAGTTGTCTAAAACGTCGATTCCTTTTTTTATTATAGCGGTTAACTCAGAAATAACTTGCGCTTTTCCTTTCCAATCTGATTTACCATCAATCGTAATAAATTTGAAAAACGGAAAAATCGTTTCCCATTTTTTTAGGTCAGTAGCGAGAGTAGGGTAGTCTTCTTTTTTTGGTTGAAAATGGATGGCTCCGTTTATATCCGCTAGTGATTTTTCTTTAGAAAGATTATAATTTTGAAACTCCTGAAGAATTGAATTCCAATCTTTCCAACTCGCATTTTTCCAATAAAAATGCGTTTCCACCCAATCTGCTTGAACGCCATTAAAAAGTGCTTCCCAAGTTTTTAATTGCGGATTTCTGGAAAAGTGAATGCCAGGTGCATTGACGCCGTTGGTCAATCCTTCCATCAAGTTCTCGTTGGCTTCTTTTGCCTTTTCCACGAAAGTGGTCTCTCCAATTTTACACTCCAAAGGCATCCGAATTGGACTCGTTTGTTTGGCATCTTCTGCCATGTAAAATGGTTCCACAATGCCCAGTTCTTCCAGTTTCCACTGCAATTCTTCGAAAGGTCTGCCTTTCAGTTCTTTTTCAATTTTATTGAGCCAATCTTGTTTGGTTGCGGGAGTGAATTCTGAGAAAAGGTTTGACATGAATTTTTAAGATTTTTACAAAGATAAGAACAAATCAAAATGAAAATGATAAATTAAAATAGACTTTATTGTGAAATAATTTGTAGCGCAACGAATGCTTAGATTTTTTAACGCGTGTCTCGATTTTACATCGGGGAAAAGTAGCGGAAAAAGAAGTATTTGCTTGCATGCGATTTTTTTTAGAATAAAGTCTAATAGAAGACCCGATTCTCCATTTTAGTATTACTCAAAGAATAACTTCCCTCTTCAATTCAAAAAATTAGCTCGAAAAACCTCATTATCAATCAATTTTCCTTCACTAATTTTTTGAAATCGGGAACTTATTTTTTGAGCGTTCCTAAAATCGGTGTAACCTAAAATATTTTTAATTTTCTCGTAAATTGCTGAGGAATTATTTTAGAGGATGTTTAAAAACTCATTGGTTGGTTGTAAGCGGCAAATTTCATCCTAAATTATTAAACAACTTATTTTCATAAAGACCATTATCTGTTTCGGTTTCTCTTTTACTCAAATCTGAAGGAAGCCACACAAGCAAATTATTTTAAAATTAAGTAAAATTGAAATAATAAAGTTTCGAAATTGAAGAGCGTTATTTTTTCATTAGACGAGGCAAAAAACGCAGATAATGCCTAAGGATTGGTGAGTATTTTTAACGCGTGTCCCGATTTTAATCGGGGAAGTATAATGGAAAAAGAACCGCTTCAAATCGAAAGGTTGTTTTTTCGGTTTTACTAAAGTATTATTTTTACAAAAAAATCCGTCGAATTGAAGTTCGAAGGTATTTGAAATATGGATACAAAAGAAGAAGAAAATTACTGGACGAACCGCTATCATAATGAATTGACTGGTTGGGACATCGGCTATCCATCGACGCCAATTAAAACCTATATCGACCAGTTAGAAAATAAGGATTTGAAAATATTGATACCCGGAGCAGGCAATGCTTATGAAGCGGAATATCTTTTTCAAAATGGTTTTAAGAATACGCATATACTCGATATTTCTAAAGAGCCATTGACCGCTTTCTCGAAAAGGAATCCCGATGTTCCAAAATCACAATTGCTGCATGCAAACTTCTTTGAGCATGAGGATCTATATGATTTAATTTTTGAGCAAACCTTCTTTTGTTCCTTTCCTCCAACCGATGAAAACAGAACATCTTATGTCAAAAAAATGTACGAATTACTTAAGCCAAATGGAAAATTGGTCGGCCTATTATTCGATATTCCTTTGACTGGTGATATGGTCAAAAGACCATTTGGAGGAACCGTTGAATTGTATAAAAAATACTTTTCACCGTTTTTTGAAATTAAGATTTTAGAGAGATGTTATAATTCGATTAAGCCGAGGGCGGGAAAGGAGTTGTTTGTGATGTTTGAGAAAAAATAGAAATCTGATTACTTATTTTGCAGGAGTAAAAAATTATACTCTTTAGTAAATTTTATTCTAAAATATTTCGTGTGCAAGCAAATACTTATCGACTGTGGTTTTTGCCTTATTCCGCATAAAATTTTCTCGCTTTTCCGAAATTATGAATTCTTAAACAACTTGATTTTTTGATAGGAAAGGATAGATGAATACCTTCGCAAAAAGAAAAGAATCATGGAAATCAACGAAAAAGAAATATTCCAAAACTATATGCCAGGCAATGTCTGCTTCGGCTGTGGAAAAGATAATCACGAAGGTTTACAAATCAATAGCTACTGGGTGGGTGATGTTGCAATTTGTGAATTTATGCCAGAGCCGAAACATAATGGTTGGAAAGATATTTTAAATGGCGGCATCATCGCCACGATTATTGACTGTCATTGCATGGGCACAGCCGCCGCCAATGCCTATTTGCTCGAAAGACGACCACTCGGATCTGCTCCTGAGTATCGATACGCAACTGGTACATTGAATGTAAAATATTTGAAACCAACATCTAATTTACATCCAGTTGAGCTACACGCAACGGTCATCGAAACAAAAGGAAAGAAAACAGTCATGCAATGCGATGTGGTTTCGCAAGGTGTGAAAACTGCGGTAGCAGAGGTGGTCGCGATTCGCGTTTATGATGGAAGTGAGGCGAATGAGGGAAATTTGTTTAAGGGGTGATTTTCAGTGAAAAATAACTTGGCTTAGTATAATGGAAAAAGAACAGCTTCAAATCGAAAGGTTGTTTTTTCGGTTTTACTTAATTAAGTATTACTCAAAAATAACGTCCCTCTTCAATTTAGAAAATTAGCTCCTGAAAAATCTATTTTTTGAAATTTTCTAAAAGAAGCACTTTTTTTTAAATCATTTTTAAATCAAATAGTTTAAAATTGCACTTTTGTTAGACGTTTTCAAAATAATTATAAATTTGGTTAGAAAATTTGCATCAAAAGTATAAATAGGCTTAACTTTGTATTGTAAATATGATTAAGGAACGCTCAAAAAATAAGTTCCGGATTTCAAAAAATTAGTGAAGGAAAAGTGATTGATAATGAGGTTTTTCGAGCTAATTTTTTGAATTGAAGAGTGAAGTTATTTTTTGAGTAATACTAAAAAGATAGTCATAGAAATAATGTGAGGTGATGAAATTAGGCAGCCATGCCCTCCAGTCTCGGGGGTGAGGAATATAGGATAAACTTTTACTCTCTAAGTCAAAGCTAACTACCTCGTGAAGGTTCGAGTCCTTCTCTCACAGCAATTGATTTTATCCAAGAATCAAAAAAAATAAAGGAATCTTTCCGTACGGATTGGTTCCTTTTTTTGTTGTAGCTGTTTAAGAATGGAGTTCAGAAGTGAAAATTTGCGGCTGCCGAAGGTTTCTTTAGATTCAGATTTGTAGCTTGGATTCTATTTTTAAATAACTTCAGTGTTACTTTTGCGCGTGGAAAAAATCAACCAGTACATAACTACACTTTCCGAAAGTATTGAAGCCGATACCTTTGTGCGACTGACATTGAGCAAAAACAGAGACAAATCCTCTGATTTGAAAAAGCTATTGATAAAGCAAGCCATCCTAAAAGGCAAGCCGCATCTCTCCTTTGTTTTTCGAAATAAGACGAATGATGTCACCAAGAATTTCGAAATCACAAAGGGCATTGAATTGATAAAAGAAAACCTTGAATCTACATTTTTCATCGGCAATCTTTTTACAACTCGAAAAAATCATAGCCTCGAAATTTTCGAAAATGGAAAACAGCTCCTCAAATCAACGGCTCCGACTTTTACAGCGGCACCAACACATCAACATGATAAATCAAAAAATAGATTGGTCGGAAAATCTGATTTTCTAAAAGAACTTGGTGTGCTCGATAAATCGGGAAGAGTGCAAACAGCGATGGGCGATAAATACAAACAGATTGAAAAGTTTGTAGAAATCATCGATTCTTTGCTCCGAAAAAACGAATCACTTTTCAAAGAAAAATCAATTAAGGTAACGGATATGGGTTCGGGCAAAGGGTATCTCACTTTTGCTATCTACGATTTTTTGAAAAATAAATTAGAAAAAGAAGCGGAAGTAATCGGTGTAGAAGTACGCGATGATATGATTGCTCTTTGTAATCAAATTGCTCAAAAAGTAAACTTCAAAAACCTTTCATTTGAAAAAGGATTTATCAGTGATTACGATTTGCCAGCGACCGATGTTTTGCTCGCACTTCATGCTTGCGACACGGCCACCGACGATGCCATTTATAAAGGAATAAAAGCAAAAGCAAAGCTGATTATCTGTTCACCTTGCTGCCACAAACAAATCAGAAAAGCCATTCAAAAAAGCGAAACTTTTGATCCAGTTTTAAATTTTGGAATTCTAAAAGAACGACAAGCGGAAATCATCACGGACACAATTCGCGCATTGTTACTTGAAGCTAATGGTTATAAAACCAAAGTCTTCGAATTCATCTCTACAGAGCATACTGGCAAAAATCTAATGATCGTTGGTCAGCGCCATGAAGGAAAGGTAAAGACTAAATCCATTCTCAAAAAAATAGAAAAACTGAAAAAGGAGTTTGGGATTGAAAAACATTATTTGGAAGAGTTGCTTTAATAATCAAAATAAGTAGTCAAAATCAAAAAAAGCTCTACGTTCTACCCAGTTGCTCATATCTACATTGTCGGCTACGCTCGAACTTCGGTTTGAAATCTGCGATCTTTGATGTGAAGAATAAATTAGTTGAAGTATTTAGAAGTCCAGTTGATGAAAAATATACTAACACGGCTATCTTCAAAACTGGTAGCTTGAAATCCGATCAAGTAGATTTTCAACTTGATGTTGAAAAAATGTTTTAGTGGGTAACGCTGACGCTGAGTCCCCTATCGAGAGACTCCGCTATAACGAAAAAAAATCTGCGAAAATCTGTTTCTATCCGTTTTATCCGTGTCCTATCCGAGTCGCTCGCGAAAGCCACGCAATCAACGCCGCGGCTTATACCGGCCTTCCTCCAAAATCGCCTGTGCATCTTTATTATCTAAAAGTTGAGTAACCGTAACTTCTGGATTACGAGCCATGTAAGCTTTTACAATTTGCCAACCCATCCAATTACCAGCGCGACCAGGAGCTTCCTGTGGCATACCTGGCGGAGCGATAGGAGAGTGGTCAATCAGTTTTCTGAAATCACGTTGACGAGTAGAGTACATTAATTCTTCTTTCAAAAAATGCGACCACATTTCCACTTCATTGTTGATAACCCAGTTTGTTTGGACGGCAGAATATTCGAGTTTGATGCTATCGGGTGTATAAGGAAGCAGCAAATCTTTGAGGTAAAGTATTTTTCCATTTTGAACAATGTAGTCAATGAAACGATTGCCTTTTTGTTGGCCGACTTTATCTGTCGCAATAGCTTCTATCAATTTAGGAACGATGTATTCTTGGCTCATTCGGGCTTTGATGTAGTCAGGAAAATAATTAGGATCGTAACCTGGATAGTCTTTTCCTAAAAAGAAATCCCAGCCAAAACCTGCATATTGATTTTCGTAAGTAAAGGCACCGAGTGAGTACTCAGAAATATAAGAGTAAATCTGAGGCAAAGAATCATTTGGAAAATAGTGTTGATAATATTTGAATGCTTCCGAAAGCTGTGCATCTATTTCGGCTGAATTTGGATATTCGACCATGCAAGTATCATATAGTTTTCGAATAGCTGGATTTGTAACCATTTTACCAACCAACTGCTCCGGTGTTGCATCAGGATTGCGCAGGTCTCCGATGATCTTTATGAAAACTTCAGAAAAGAAAGTTCCATAGTTTTCTTCCAACCCTTTTACTCCTGCTTCAATATTGTTAGTATCAATCGCAAAAAGGTCTTGCTCAAATCGAATAACTTTCACATCACTTTTGATGTGAGAAACATCTGGAATGTTTTTATCGCTTCCGCAACTTTCCATGAAAATGGCAGAAATGGTAAATAACAGGATGCTTAAAAGGAAAAGAATGCTATTTTTGAAAGAAGTAATCATTGATTAGTAACTGATTTAAGATCTAAAATAAAAACTGCAAAGGTGAAAAAAATCTTTGCGTCTTGGCGCCTTTGCGTTCATCAAAACAGTTTCAAAAAATAAAAATTGTAATTTTTCAAAAAAAAGTTGTCCAATCCGCCAACCAAATAGAATTTGAGGATCGTTGTGGAAAAATAAGGAGATATAAATGATCTTCCATGTAAAGCAAGCGAATGCAAAATTATACCAGTCAAAGCACAGATGCTGTACTGCTGGAGGGATGCCGACAAAAAAATCGGTTAGCCCAAAAGCACCTGTACCAGCGGTTTTATCCGCGGGTTATGGGTATTGCGATGCGATACACTGGTCATCGGCAGGAAGCTACCGATGTGTTGAATCAAGCATTCTTAAAAGTCTTTAATAAGATAGAAGCTTATTCAGAAAATTCGATCAAAAATTTAATTCAAAAAAAGTTTATCTCCAATTGGATAAAACTGCTTTTGAAGCAGGTCAAGAAATATTATTCAGTGCTTTTGTTCGCGCTACTGATTTAGTATCTAAAAATGAATCTTTACAATTAGTTTTAGAAAATTTGGAAGGGGAGCCTTTGGAGGAAATCTTGATTGATGTTAAAAATGGTTTCGGAAACGGTACAGTAAAAATTCCAGAAAAAGAACCCGAAGGCACATACAAATTAAAAATTTATAGTACTGATCAAAACAATAATGCCTTTCTTGAAAAGGCTATTGTTGTTTTAGGAAATGGGAAAGAATTTTCACTACCAAAGACAAAATCAAATGAAATTGATCTTCAATTTTTTCCAGAAGGAGGAGATTTGGTTGCTGATTTTTCGACAAAAGTTGCTTTTAAGGCAGTTAACGAATTTGGGGCGCCAGTTGATGTTGAAGGAATTGTTTTGGATGAAAATTCAAACGAGGTTTCTAAATTTAAAAGTTATCACAATGGCATGGGCGGTTTCTATTTTTCTGCGAAAGCAAACAAAAACTACACTGCTAAAATTACTATTCCAACAGGAATTAAACAAATTTATAAATTGCCCGAAGTGAATTCAGAAGGATTTGCGATTCGCTTTGAAAGCAACGAAAATGGTCGAAATAAATTCAAATGTTCTACGACCAAAAACGAAGTGATGAAAGTGGTGGTTCGTTCAGGCGGCAAAATTGTTCAATCAAAATCTATTTTTCCACCTGTTGGTTTTATGGAAATTGATGAGTCTAAATTTACACAAGGAATTGCTCAAATCACAATTTTTGATTCTTATCATGTTGCTCAAGTGGAACGTTTATTTTTTGTTGGAAATCATGGTGAGTTAAGTATGAATTTCAAAACGAATAAAGAAAAATATGTGTCTGGTGAAAAAATTTCTATGACTATTGAAGTTACAGATTCAGACGGGAATGGAGTTGCAGGTCAATTTTCGTTAGTCGTGACTGATGGAATGGATGAGCTTCAAGGAAATATTCTTTCTTCGTTTTTGCTTGAATCTGAATTGCAGGGCAATGTCCATAATCCAAGTTTTTATTTTGGAAAATTTGAAAATGAGGCATTCGGAAAACATCAAATCGCACTTGATTATTTGATGTTGACTAATCGGTGGAATCGATTGGATTGGGAGAAAATTGTCTTTAATCCAACGGCAGATGAAAACTTAGTTGCGCCAAAAAAATCAAACGAAGCTTTAATCACAAAAAGAAAAACTACTGAAACAATTTATTGGAATCCTTCTATGAAAACAGATGCTAATGGACGAGCTACCATTGAATTTGAAGTGCCTGATTCTGGAAAACCTTTCAGAGCAATTATCGAAGGGATTGGTGATGATGGTCAGATTGGATACGGATTTAAAACATTTGGGACTGAAAAATAGTAACATAATTACAAAGTCAATTCCATTGCAATGTTCGCTCGTTCGTAAGGTGATTCGAAGTCTGATAATTCTATAAATCCCAATTTTCGATACAAGGTCAAGGCGGGCGTCAGAATGCGATTGCTTTCTAAGTATAGTTTTTTTGCGCCAATTGATTTTGCTTTTTCGATAGCGGCTGTTCCTAATTTCCATCCTGCTTTTATGCCTTGTGCTTTTGGTAAAACACCCATTTTTGAAAGTTCAAAAAGATCGCCTGTCTCATCCATTTTTACCAATGCGCATGCACCTATTGGCTCGTTGTCCAATAATGCAAAATAGATGTAACCACCTTTGTTGATGATTTTCTTCTCTGGATTTTCGAGATATTCTAAGTCAATTGGTTCTACTTTGAAATACTGCTTTACCCACCAGATGTTCATTTCTTTGAAGGCGGATTTGTACTTCGAATTGTATGGGATGATTTTAAAATTCATCTCAAAAGAGTTGTTATAAAATAGGGGATGACAAGCGCCATCCCCTTTTATTAAAAAAATAAATTTTTCTAAATTAAAATTTCACACTCACACCTGCTTTCACGACAGTTCCTAAAAATCCGAATTGGTTTACTTCCCAAGGATAACGGAAACGACCACCGAGGTCTGTTACGAAATCACTTCTTGGCTCAATTTCATCAGGGTAAACATTGAATATGTTTGTCACAAATGTGTCGATTATTTAAGCCGTGCTATTTATTTTTTGAGCGTTTCTAAAATTACTTAATTACCAAAAGTGCCTCTTGAGCAATCTGGTTGCCATTTTCATCGCGCAATAGGACATAATACAGACCTGCTTTGAGCGAATGTATATTCAGCGTTACCTTATTGACTCCCTGCAGTGTATTGATGGACTGTTGCTGCAAACGATTTTTTCCGAGTACATCTACGATAGAAAGATCCATGGTCGCTGATTGGTTGGCACTGAATGTCAATGTGACATCATCAATTGCCGGAACC
>CALLVG010000089.1 GCA_938010715.1 uncultured Saprospiraceae bacterium | reverse complement strand
AACCACTTCTTGTCCTATATATCGAGTCAGATAATTAAAAAATTGGCTCTGTGTGGTGGTCTGCTCGCTCATGTCAAAGTTTTATCAAAATGGAATAGAGGTGATAATTAGTTTACGTATTGTAAACACAATTTAGTGTTAATTATTTTAAATGCCTAAATAGTAAAAAAGTATTTTCTGATTTGATGGATTGGTTTCGATTTGGGTAACAATGAGGCGCATCTTTGTTTCATCAAATTATTAATAGAAAAATCAAAAAGTATTTACCATGAAAAATTTAAAAGTAGTATTAATCGGATTTTTAGTTTTCATTTCGAGTTTATCATTTGCTCAAATAAATGTAGCCGCAACGGTAGGAATAGCGAATCCTATACTCGATAACGGTTTTGGAATTCAAGTAGGTGTCAATCCTTCTTTTGAGTTAACGGAATATTTTTCTCTTGAATCACAATTTTCCTTAATCCATATCAACGGAACTCAATTATCTCAGGCGAGGAATTTACAACGCTATCATACAATGCACTTGCAGGAGGGCGTCTATATATTTTAAGTAGTAATAAATCTTTTAGACCCTTCATCAATTTTTTGGTTGGAGCAAACCTTAATCAAGAAGAAACCTTTGAATCAGATTTAGGAGTTTCGTTGGGTATTTATGGGGAGTTGAATGATAAATTATTATTCGGTATTGCTGCCGAAACGGATGCATTCATTGTAGCCAAGTTGGGTTACCAGTTTTAATAACAGTTTCTAAATATACGAACATGAAAAATTTACTATTTCTATTGGCTTTTTTTCTAAGTCTTTCATTGTATGGCCAGAATAGAGGAGGATTGTCTAAAAGCAACGATGCATTTTTTTATTTCGGTTTAGGCACAAGCAGACCTAATACATCTAACTGGTTTTCTGAATTTTATATGGTCTTAGGATCTTCTGAAGGAGGTAGGGTTTCTATTGATCTTGGTACTAATAGTTTTCCTTCAGATATGGCTAACAGTACAACATCAGATTGGTTACGCGATTCAGTTGCAACCTTTTCTGTTTCTTACGGAAGAACTTTTTTTATTAAAAAATATTTCATGTTTTCAGCGGAAGGTGGGCCATCGGCTGTAACCTTTGAAACCGCAAAATTTAAAGAAGATTATGTTTTGTCTAACAATCCTGAAAAGGATTTTTTACGAGAAAATTTTACTTCTAAAGAACGTACTACTGTTGGGTTAAATCTCAAATCTCGATTTGAATTCAAACTGCTTCCTCGGCTTGGGATTATCTTAAATCTTACTACCAATTTGAATTTCAAAAACTCATATTATTCATATGGTATTGGATTAGCTTACGGAGGTTGGGATCTTTGATTGTAACAATAAGTATTTTTTTGACATTCAAGCTTAACCAATAATCACATCACAGGTAGCGGAAATCAAACCCGCGAAAAAATAATAATAGACGGAATCAACCTTCGCCTACCTGAAATTTCTAAATCTAATTTTTAAAAATAAAAAACGTTTAAAAATGAAATTATCAATCAAAATTTTAAAGACCATTGCACTCGTATGTGCACTTTTTGGAACAACAATTTTAATGGCGCAATCAACGCCAAAACCAATCGTCGGAGTGCTCGGAATCGACATTGACGGCTTCACGATGGAAGCAGATCAAGCAGGTTCTATCACTCGAACAGAGTTGAGTAAACTCGGCAATTTTGAAGTCTTGGATAGTTACGATGCAGAATTCCTTTTAGAAAAAAATGAAATTGAAAAGGAGAATTGTTTCGGAAAACTATGTTTGGTCGAAGTCGGTAAAGCCATTAAAACAGACAAAATGTTAACGGGTAAAATTGAAGTGATTGGAGAGCAAATCAATATTACTTATCGACTAATCGACGTGGGCACAGAAAGCATTGAAAAAACGCAGGTCATGGAATTTTTGAACCTTCGCCAGCAATTGCAATCGATGATTCAAATAACTTTTAGAACAATGTTTGAAATGGAAATCGACCAAAATTTGTTCGAAAAGTTGACCAAAAGGGATGACTACAAAAGCGCAGTTAATACCGAGAAACCACGCCTCAATCTCAATGGCCCAAGAATGGGCATGATGGTGATGACGGGTCAAGATGCCGAAATTTTCAAAGCTGCAAAAGCGGAAGGAGGATATGATTTATATCCTATGATGTTTCAATTTGGGTATCAATTCGAGATTCAATATATCAATCAGGGCGATTTTCAGGCGTTGTTTGAATTTATCCCAATGATTACTGGTTTGGATCAAGGAAAATTTATTCCAAGTATCTCCATTTTGAATGGAATGCGAAGTAGTCGCACAGGTTTAGAATTTGCATTTGGGCCGATTTTGTATTCCACTCAAAAGGCCAGAGGATATGAGTATGAAGGTCAATGGTATTTGCAGGACGCTGTTCCAGAAGGAATTTCAGCAGAAGAACTGCCTGCACTTACGAGTAAATTGGACAGTCGAGGTACATTTGGAATCGAATCAAGATTTGTATTCGGAATCGGAAAGACCTTTCGGTCTGGAAAATTAAACATCCCAGTCAATGCCTTTTTTATACCTGGAAAATCAGGACATCGAATGGGCGTTTCGGTTGGGTATAATGTGAGTAAATAGCAATTTGGATGATTAGACTTTATTCTAAAATATTTTTTAGCTTCAATTAAGTTTGACTTTACTACTTTGCAGTAGCTTGAAATACTGCAAATTAGTAAAGTCAAACTAAGTGCTGAATTGATTGAAAAAGACTCCTTCTTTCAAAGCATAATTGGAAACAAACACTTGCTCAATCCCAGTTTTTTCCAAAACGAATTGAATTAAAATCAATGCCACAACCATCATCTCAGCGCGCATTTCTGAGATATTAGGGTGCGCCAATCTTTCTTCAAGGCTTGCATTTAAAACGAAATCTCTAATTGCAGGGAAATGTTCCATTTTTAAAATATTGAAATGGTCAGTCATTTTTACATGAGGCATCATTTGAGAAATCGTTTCAAATGCTCCAGCCGAACCAGTCAAAACAGTAGGTTGGTGTTTTTTTATTTTTGAAAAAAGTGGTTCTAAAGTTTCTTCGAGATGTTTTTGAGTTGCGGCTATTTCGCTTTCTGAAATTGGTTCAGTGTGATGAAATTTTTTGTGCAAAACACCTACACCAATCGGAAAGCTTTGTGCCCAATGCACCACTTCATCATTACAAATAATGAACTCCGTGCTTCCTCCGCCAATATCAATGATGAGTTGATTTTCTGCATCAAAAGCGACGCAGTTTCGCACACCATGATAAATCAGATTGGCTTCTTCCATTCCATCAATCAACTCGATTTGGATACCTGTTTCCCTTTTTATTTTTTCAATAAAATCAACTCCATTACTTGCGGTGCGAAGTGCAGCTGTGCCAATTGCTTTTACCGTTGGGCAATCGTATTCTTTTAGTTTTTTTGAAAAATAAAACATGGCATTTTCTGCTCGTTCGATTGCGGTGGGGATAATGGTTTCAATGCCACCTTCTGCCAACTTTACGTAGATCCGCTCTCGATATATTTCTTTGAATTGCTTCGCTCCCGTCAACTCAACGATGAGGAGGTGGAAGGTGTTGGTACCTAAATCTATGACTGCTTTTTTCATAAGTTAATCGTCCATTACAAAAAGGTAAAATCCGAAAAGAAAAAGTATTCCAAAGAAAAAGTATTCAATTTTTAGGATGCTTTTTGTTTTTAAAGGAACGATTACTTTTCCATTTATTTCCAATGAATAAATAGAAACTTGGTATTCATTCAATTCTCTTTTTTCAACATGAAAGGCGACTTTTTGCCCTTCAGTAATTAAGTCATTTATTTTGCGACCTTTTGAATTTTTGCCTACAATGTGTAGGTTTGAAAACAGTCTATCTTTAAGATATATCTTTTCTCTTTTTAATCGAAATGCTCGATGTGGTGTCTTTCTTCGCCCTGATTCTCCCCTTTTTTCAACATGAGAAATAACTCCAGAAATCTTACGGTGCGATGATTCCTTCAAAGGCATTTTAATTGCAGAGTAAAGGAAAAATAGACCTATTAGTAAGACAAAAATCGTTGTGAATGTATCAGAATTGGATTTAGCCATATTTTTTAATTCCCACCCAAGGTCTCCGAAATATCCGTCTTACTCGCCTGAATCGCAGGAATCAAAGCTGCCAACAATCCAAGTGCCAACGCACCCAAAACAAGATAGGCTTCCTCTTTCAAAAAGAGCATTGAATCAAAATCATATTGATACGCCTCTTTTAGTTTTCCTGAAAGTAATTCCATTCCGCCATGACTCAGAAGTAAACCAAAAAGGCATCCTAAAACAGCCAAAATCAAACCCTCCAAAAGAATAAGTGAAAGATTTTTGGAAGGAGAAGAACCCATCACACGCATGATGGCGAGTTCATATTTTCGTTCTTTGAGTGAAGAGTAGAGCGAAATAAAAATACTCAACATCGACACAAAAACAATTAACATGGCGAGCCAACGCAATGCTTTTTCACCGACGCTGATATTGTCATAAAGTTGATTCATGTGGATGGCTGGAGGAGCGGCCATCATATTAGTGTTTTCATTTATTGCGCGCGGCATACTGAGTGTCCTAAAATTTTGACCTTTAAATTTTACTAAAATAGAAGTGATTTCTGGACCCTTTTCTTCTTCGTCTGTTTCGCCTTCTTTTGGCTCTTCTTCGTGGACATGCCAGATGGTTTCGGTACTACAAAATATCAATTGATCTGCCACTGAACCCGTCTGTTTTAAAATACCAGAAACCACAAAATCATGATGATCGTGCGCCATCAAGTCATCATGCACCAACCCATGTGCGCTATGAAAAAAGTCACCTAACTTCAAGCCCCGTTCTTCCGCTACACGTGAACCGATTACACATTCAAAATCTTTTGACCAGAGTTTTCCTTGTGCAAAAGAGGCATTATACAAATCCAATATTTGCGGAGTTGTTCCCACAATTCTATGTCCTTGATAATTGTCTCCCAACGATAATGGAATCGCCGTTTCAATCAAAGGATGTTTTGGATTCAAAAATGGTTTGGCTTTATCCAATGGAATGTTTCCAGTGGGTGCATCGACATGATACATGCTCGACAAAATGAGTTGCAAAGGACTTCCTTTTGCACCGATTACCATATCGATGCCAGCCTCATTTTTTTCAAATTTATCACCAATCTGCTTGTCAATCAAAAACAGAAAAGAAACCAATCCAATGCCCAACGCAAATAGCACGACATTCAAAAAAAGATTGAGTGGTTTGTTGATGAGGTTCTTCCAACTTAGGGTGAGTAGATTCATGAGGGTAAAGGTAAATTAGGTTTACTAAACTTTCAAAGTTTAGTAAACCTAACTTGATGCTATTAATCGAAATCATTTAGAATCGCTGAAGTTCCTTTATTTCAACAAAATTGAGCGCTCTATCATAAATTCGAACATCATCAATATTTCCTTCAAAAGAATTTAAAATATTAAAAATGCTTCCATCTGAATGGTAGTTGATTTGAGTTCCGATGGTTATCGGTTCTTGGTTGGTAAGTAGGTTTAATTCTACGGCTTGATTTGATACAAAATCTCCATTCAAATAAAATGATAAAGTCTGATTAAAAAAAATTGCCGTTACATGATTCCAACTATCCATAGCTTCATTTCTTGCATTTATTTTCTCTGGAACGATTCTAAATCCTGACATAATATTCAAAACATAAGTTCTTGTTTGGACAATTGATAATTGAAAAGTCGCACGTTTTGAAAAAATTGCACCAAGGTTTCCTTTTGCGATTACAATCTCACGCAAATTAGAGTTTTCGTTTAATGACTTTACCCACAGCGCAACAGTAAATTCTTTTTCAAAATTCAATTGTTCAATATGAGGCACATGAAATATCGTCGAATCTCCATCAAAAAATATAGAGCTATTTGCCTCCCCTGAGCGATCCGTTTGATAGGTTGCCTTTTTTGTGGTGCCGTGATTTTGATTGATGCTTTTGTCTTCGGCATTCCCGTCAAAAGGGTAGTACGCCACCAATCCAGTCTCTAAATCTGAAAGTTTAGTTTCTTCTTTTTTGCAAGAGAAAAGGAGAAAAATAACTGGTATTAAAATGATGTGTTTTAAGTAGGTCATTGGTTGTAGTTTAGCATTGGTTTAATTGTTTTTAGAGCTAATCCTTAAATGTATATTTATAGTATATGGTCTTCACTTGCTCTTTTGGTTTTTCCCAATAATTTCCTTTTTCAAAAATTGATTGATAAAATGATTCTTCTTTTTCTAAAAGCCCATTCTCACTGTAATATTTTACGGTATTGAATAATTGGTTGTCAGATTCCTTCTTGGGCCCAATAAATAATAGTGTTTTTCTTTTTTGTCTCTTTGGTTTGTCATCATGATAAATATATTTCCCTGCCATTTCTCCATCAATTAATTTACTTTTGGCGATTACAGACATCAATACACCTGTACTGTCATATCTATGTTCATATAAGCTATACCAGTTTGAACAGTCGCCATCCAAAGGAATTTTGTCAAAATGTTTATTCACACAACTGGTATCTTTTAATCCATCTTCATTGTATTTATAGAAGGTGATTGACTGTATTTTGTTTGTTTTAATTTTTTTGGATACCCTTTTTATTATTCGATTGTTGGTGTCATAAAATGAAATGTTTTTGGAACTTGGTGGGTTTTCGCGTAGATCTTTCCATCCCCAATATGAGCTATCAATTTTTTGAAAAGAGTTTAAAAAATACTTTTTGTAGAGTATATCTTCTTTGTTGAAAAGGGAAGCCGTTGAATTTTCATAAACCATTCTACTTACCTTCATTTCGTTTTCGACTTTGATTTCATAGACTCCCAAATTTTCATAAAGTTTAAATTGGGTTGGCTCAGATTGTCCAAAAAGGAAAATAGTAGTTGTCACTAAAATTAGAGTAAAGAATTTAGATTTCATGTTATTTTTTTTGGTTAAAATTACTGCATCAAATTCAACATTTGAACAAAACTTTCAGTGGGTGTAAATTCAATTTTACCTCCTGAAAAAACATAGGGCTGAACTTCAAAAACACCATCATAATACCAAATCAATTCGTCCGTCAAAGAACCTGGCCCTTGGTTAAAAATACTGTAATTAGCAGGAATCATCATGCTGATAGCCGTTGTCACTTCCATATTTTCAATTCGATAAATGACCGTTAAGTGTCTTGTTGGACATCCGATTAAGCAACCCTTAGAACCCACCAAATCAGGACGCGTTTCTAAATCCAAAATGATACTGGTTGAAAACAAATGTTCTGTTGAAATTGAAAAAAGGTCAAGTCCATTCGCTTCTTGTTTTGTAACTGAATTTGGATATTTGTGTCGCGTGTTCTTTTTGCCAATTCTAAATAATTCTTCGTGGTCAATTCCCCATTTATTCGCTTCTTCTTGAGTGACATTGTTGATAGTCTCTGGCAAGTCAAATACCAAAACTGCATACAATTTATCTGTTATTTTTTTTGAAATACTGACGCTCTTATTGCTTTGATGAGCAAATGCTGTTGGGTAAATTTTGACACCTAAATATTGTTTTATTTTTTCAAAATCACTTTTGTCTTTCTCTAATTCTTGCATGAATTTTAATGACCGAAATAGTCCATCAAAATGCGATTCAATTTGCTTTCCATATTCTTTTGATGTGAAATGGCCACAGGTCTGTGCAAGATTTTGAATCCCATAAGAATTGTTTTTATACGCTTCATTCAAGATATGAATAACTCCGTCTGCTATTTGTATGTCTAATTTCTTTCTTTTAAAATAGCCTTCTAATTCTGAAATGAATTTTGCGTATTCTTCTTCTGTAAAGAAGGATGCCCATACTGGCACTTCCTCTTTTTTACTGGATTTTTTAAAGAATGAAAACATGGTTTTTTATTTTTTTTGTCAGAATCAGGATTATGATCTAATTTTTTTGATTTTGCAGCGAGTACTCATCGCTTATGTTTTCTTTTAAAATGGTATTTTCATTTTTGACTCAAATCTGGAGATTTGACGAGTCACGGCATCGGTTCGGAGAACCTCGCCAGCAATCATTTTTTGTAAAAAAATGATTGCTCGTGCAGGTCTCTGACCTGTCACGACTCACTTCAAATCTCCAGATTTGCGTAACTCATGATTTGTGAACGTGAATATAACCAACATTATTCATGGGTTCAATAATTGTGATTTCTAAAAGTCCTTTACCAGATAAATAATTTGAAGCACTACTATGTAGATAATGTTCTGGAAAACCGACAATACCTTCTTCGACTGGATTCATGTGGATGTAATTCAGTTTTTGTCGAATAAAATCAGGGCTAAATAAAACCTTTGGATGATTATCAGATTGCCAAAGTGAAAATTCCTTTTTTCCAGTTGAAAGTTTTGCGTAGTGCTTGAGCAGTCTTTCCATCCATTCTTTTCTACTTTCTTTACCGGAATTCCGAATTTCATTGATAATATTTCGAGCCGTGAATTTTTTGAAATCACGAAGTATATCTGACATTTGGTTTGGTTCAGTTGCACTCGCCATCAGATGAAGATGGTTACTCATTATAACAAAACCATAAATGATTAGTCCTTTATTTTCAATACAATATTTTAAACTTTCAACAAGAATATCTTTGTATTCTTTTCGTGTAAAAACATCGATCCAGCCAACTGTCGTCAGTGTCAAGAAATACGAATCATTTTGATTGTGGATTTTGTAGCGAGTACTCATAGTTTTTTTTTTGGAAAAGGTAGTTTTTTTTTTACTCAAATCTGGAGATTTGAGGATTCACGGCATTGGTTCGGAGAACCTCGCCAGCAATCACTTTTTTTGTAAAAAAAATGATTGCTCGTGCAGGTCTCTGACCTGTCACGCTTCACGTCAGGTCTCCAGATTTGCGTAATAAAATAAGTTTTGATGATCTAAAAAAACTAATATTTAAATTTTGAGTCATAATCAGAAATTTCCATTAATAGCTCAAATCTGGAGATTTGAGGATTCACGGCATTGGTTCGGAGAACCTCGCCAGCAATCATTTTTTTTTGTAAAAAAAGTGATTGCTCGTGCAGGTCTCTGACCTGTCACGAATTTAGTCAAATCTCCAGATTTGCGTAATAAAATAAGTTTTGATGAACTAAAAAAACTAATATTTAAATTATGAATCATAATCAGCAATTTCCATTAATAGCTCAAATTTGGAGATTTGAGGATTCACGGCATCGGTTCGGAGAACCTCGCCAG
>CALLVG010000088.1 GCA_938010715.1 uncultured Saprospiraceae bacterium | reverse complement strand
CCAACTTTCGGTTGCCACCCGGCTGTGTGTTAGAAATTATTTTTTGAAATGTAACCGATTTGCAAGCTGGCACATATATACTAAACTTAAGGACGATGACTCCACTTGCAAAAATCAACTGTGATGGTTGAGTAATTCCTAAATAGAAAATCGACTGTTTTTAAATAAGTAAAGTTGAAAAAATAACATTTCGATTTGAAGCGGTTCTTTTCCTGTTATGCTTCGTTAAAAAGCCTCGCCAATGCTAATGCATTGTCTGCGTTTTTTGCCTCGCCTAACAGAAAAATAACTCACTTCATTTTCGAAACTTTATTATTTCAACTTTACTAAAGTTTTTATTTAGTCGTAGGTAAATCACCCGACTGTCCTGTGCTTCTTTTTTGGAGCATGGGATTTTTTTTGTTTGTCTGAATCAGGATTTGCAGGATCAGCCTACGGCGGACACGTTATAGAATTTTCAGGATTTTGAACCGTTCATTTAATTTGATATTGGAGCAAATAAAAGGTGCAATAATTTTTAATCTCAAATACAATGAAAATTAAACCTTCAATGGTAATCCTGTGAATCCTCAAATCCTGCAAATCCTGATTCAGACAAAATGCACTCAAATGGTAGAACAGGGCAATAACTAAACTTCCACTTTTTCAATAAACTTTGAAAAACTCCTGACCTACCTGTGCCAACATTTACTTACAAATGATTAGAATCCCATCGACCTTCCAATAATCTCCTTCATTATCTCATTGGTACCGCCATAGATTTTCTGAACACGTGCATCACGCCAAGCGCGAGCAACTTTGTATTCATTCATATAACCGTAACCGCCGTGGAGTTGGAGACAATTATCAATCAATTTGCATTGAAGATCAGAAACCCAATATTTGGCCATCGCTGCTTTTTCGGCAGTCAGGGTTTTGGCGTTGAGTTCTTCGATGCAGCGATCGACGAATGTTCTTGCGATGGTCAATTCCGTTTGCATTTCAGCGAGCAGGAATCTGGAATTTTGGAAAGAGCCAATTTGTTTTCCAAAAGCCGTTCGGTCTTTACAATATTGAATGGTTTGTTCTAAAGTTGCTTCCATGGCACCCATTCCAGTAACGGCAATCGAAAGTCGTTCTTGCGGCAAATTGTGCATGAGGTAATAAAAACCTTTTCCATCTTCCCCCAACAAATTTTCGAAAGGAACTTTTACATTATCAAAAAACAACTCGGCAGTGTCTTGGCCTTTCATGCCGATTTTGTCGAGATTTTTTCCGTTGGTAAAACCTTCCATTCCACGATCCACGATGAAAATTGCGAATCCTTTGGAACCCAATTCAGGTTGCGTTTTTACTGCCAAAACGACGAAGTCACACATAATTCCATTTGAGATAAATGTTTTGGAACCATTCAAAAGATAGTGATCGTCTTTTTTGATGGCGGTTGTTTTTAAACCTTTCAAATCACTACCTGCTGCGGGTTCTGACATTCCCAAAGCACCAATCCACTCACCAGTTGCCAATTTTGGAAGGTATTTTTTCTTTTGTTCTTCGTTGCAATATGCCAATAAATAAGGCGTAACAATATCGTTTTGAATTGCAAAACCTGGTGCCGTTCCATTGACTCTCGCCAACTCCTCAGAGATGATCGCATTGTACCGATAATCGTCCAAACCCATACCGCCATATTCTTCAGGAATGTAAATACTCAAAATGCCCATCTCACCTGCTTTGCGCCAAACTTCGCGCGAAACTTCGCCTGCTTTTTCCCATTCTTCGTAATGTGGTTCTACTTCTTTTTCCATAAAATCACGAACGGCATCGCGAAACATAACGTGGTCTTCTGTCAACATGTAATCTTGCATGAGCTATTTTTTTTGAGTGAGAAAGTTAGTTTGTTTTACTAAAAGTTGAATTCAATGTTTCCAAAATAAAGGAATTCAAATTCAACAGAAACAAGGTATAAACGATTGTGCAAACAATTCTTATCTTAGTTTAATAAATTACGAAACATCTAATTTTAAATGAAAAAATTAATCTATTACTTGATTACTAATAAGTTCGTAATGCCCTAACCAAAAGGCGTTCCGTTAGAAGAATTGCAGAAGAAATTAATGAAAGAATCGCATTGATTGAGAGAAGAGAGTACCTTTGACTTTATGAAAGGATTGTTTACTATTTTATTGATTTCGTTTGTGGGAACTGTGCTTGCACAATTTCATCAACCCGTTTTCCCAAATCTGAAAGGAGCCGAACTCGCCGAGCGTCTTGTGAGTGAATATAGACCATCAAGTGTGCTCTCAAGTGCGAATGCAAAAGACGTTTTATATTCCGAAATTTATAAACTAAATGATAGTGTGCGTTGTGTTTATTCCAACCACGCTTTGCATTTGCCAGAAGGCGTCGATCCGTCCGTTCATTTATTTATGAACTCATCGGCCGATGGAATCAATTTAGAACATACCTATCCAAGAAGTAAAGGTGCTGATGGTACTGCTGGAAATGATATGCACAATTTATTCCCAACCCGAACGCCTGTCAATAGTGATCGAGGTAATTTGCCTTTCGGCGAAATAATAGATACCGAAACTAGAGATTGGTATTTTTTAAATCAAAAAACCAGCACCATTCCAACTCAAAATATTGATAAATACAGCGAAAGAAGATCTGGCGTTTTTGAACCACAAGAAAATCATAAAGGCAATGTCGCCCGAGCGATGATGTATCTTTACACGATGTATGAGGAACAAGCATTGGCTGATGATCCTTTATTTTTCGAATCTCAAATCAACACCTTGTGCGAATGGCATAAACTGGATCCAGTCGATTCTTTAGAGTGGGAAAGGACTTTCAAAATCGCAACTCACCAAAGTGGAAAAGTAAATCCTTTTGTGTTGGATTCTACTTTGACGGAGCGGTTGTATTGTAATGTGTCAAGTGTTCAATCCAGTTTAGAAAATATTTCTGAGTTTGAAATTTTTCCTAATCCAGGAGGGGAAGCGTTGACTGTTGAGTTGGTTTTAAATGCGGCCACAGATTTAAACTTGGCAGTTTTTGATCTTTCAGGTAGAAAAATTCAGCAAATTATTGATGGTAAATTATCAGCAGGTCGGCATGCGATTCCTATTCTTTTTGATTATTCAGGAATTGTGATTTTTAATCTCGAAATTGATGGGCAGGTTTTGAGGAGGAAGGTGATTAAGCATTAAAGGGCTCGATGTATATTTACTAAACTTTTAAAGTTTAGTAAACATCTGCTTCGCCTTAAATCATTTCTTTCCTGTGAAAAATTGTTGTTATAAAAAATGAACTGCACCTTACTATCCTCGCCACTTCAAGGCTTTACCGATTTTAGATTTCGGAATGCTTTCCAAAAGTTTTTTGGAGGGATAGATACGTTTTATGCACCGTACATTCGATTAAATGGAAAGATGATCATCAAGCCAAATTATGATCGTGACATTCAATTGAAAAATAACACCACGCTCAGAGTCATTCCTCAAATCATGACCAATGATGCGGATGAATTTATTTTCGTTTCCAAGTTTGTACAGTCATTAGGTTACAAAGAACTCAATTGGAATCTCGGTTGTCCTTACCCGATGGTCACGAATAAATGTTTGGGATCAGGACTGGTCAATGACCCAGAACGAATTGATAGAATTTTGGATCGAGTCCATTCCGAAACCGACATTGTCGTTTCCATGAAAATGAGAATGGGGTATGATCACGCTGGAGAAATCATTGACACCTTTCCAGTTTTAGGAAAATATCCTTTGAAAAATATCGCCATTCATGCGCGTATCGGGAAACAATTGTATAAGGGTGGGGTGGACTTGGATGGATTCCAAAAATGTATCGATCATAGTCCGCACAAATTGTATTACAACGGAGACATTACCACCGTTGCTCGTTACCGAGAAATGACGGAGCGATTTCCAACCGTTGATCATTGGATGCTCGGACGCGGTTTGATTTCCGATCCTTTTTTACCCAAAATGATTAAAAATAATACAGAAGAATATCCAGAAGATCGATTTGAAACTTTCAGTAAATTTCATGACACCCTATTTTCTGAATTTGAAAAAAAGCTAACGGGCGATAAACAAATCATAAGAAAAATGCTTTCGTATTGGGAGTACTTCTCCTCAACTTTTTCTAACCCAACGAAGGTTGTGAAGATGATTAAAAAAGCAAAAACAATTGAGGTGTACGATGAAGCGGTTTATGAGATTTTGGAAAATGAGCGGCGACTACAATTTCAATATTAAAAGTTGGTATTAAATATTACACGTTTTTTTTCAATGTCAAAATAGCTAAAATTCACATCTAATCTGGAGAAGTATTTGCTGGTTTGTTGGTACACTTTATTTACAAACAAACACTCAAAATTATGAATAATCAAATACTTAAAACCCTTCTTTTTCTTATTCTATTGGTAGGATTCTCTTTCCAAATTTCTGCTCAGGTAGCATATTCTTTAGACCTAAAAGCTACTGAAGATCAAATGGGTAACCTTCTACAATGGACGACCGCTAACGAAATTAACAGCAAACATTTCATCGTAGAAAAATCAAAAGACAATGTCAATTTTGTCAAAATAGCAACGGTTGATGCGCGCGGAAATTCAAGTAAAAACAACGCTTACGTTTATTTAGATATGGATTTGGCTTCTATCAATGAGCAAATAACTTACAGACTTAGACAAGTGGATATGGATGATGCTTACAGTTATAGCAATCAAATTTCAATTAGTAAAACAGTCAAAAATCACTTCTCAATGAATGATTTTGCGATGACTGAAAATCCGAATACCTACAATCTTTCTTACACTTGTAAAGTAGCAGGTGAAATGAAAATGGAAGTAACTAATGCCACAACTTCATCTGTGGTACATTCAGAAAATTTCATGACATCTGTAGGATATAATGAAGTAATTGTTGACTTACAAAATTTTGAGACAGGAACCTATGAAGTAGTTTTCACTCTCGACAACGAAAAAGAAATTATAGCAATAAATAAAATTGGAAAAGAATCTCAAAAAATGCTTTCAAGAAAAGCAGGTGAGGAAACTTTCCGAAATTAATACTAAACTATTCAATTTTTAAACGGCTAACGGATGTATTTTCGTTAGCCGTTTTTTTTTGTTATTTCTACGGTGAAATTTGCCGCTTGCAGCCAATCGATGAGTTTTCAAATAACTTTTAGATTAAACTATTAAGTTAAGGAACGCTCAAAAAATTAGTGAAGAAAAAGTGATTGATAATGAGGTTTTCCTTCACTAATTTTTTGAATTGAAGAGGGAAGTTATTTTTTGAGTAATACTTAAGTAGTAAAAAGAAAAGAAACGTTCCTCTCTTTATTAGACTTCATTCTGAAATAGTTTGTAGCCCAACGAATGCTTATTTTTGTGCTAATTGATGCAAAAAATATAAGCATCCGCCGCGGCGGACGGTTCTATTTTTTAAAGCGTGTCCCGATTTTACATCGGGGAAAAGTAGCGAAAAAAGAAGTATTTGCTTGCATACTAAATATTTTAGAATAAAGTCTATTAATAGAGCAGAATTAATTAATATTGTTCTCTTTACTTAATTCAAACCAACAACTTAAACAACGTGTATCTACTCGGATTTGATATAGGAAGTTCTTCCGTAAAAGCCGCCTTGGTCAATGCCAAAACGAATAAAACTGTAGCGGTCGTTCAGTACCCTTCGCGGGAAATGCC
>CALLVG010000087.1 GCA_938010715.1 uncultured Saprospiraceae bacterium | reverse complement strand
TAAGGTGTAGGAATTTTTTTTTCTGAGAGACACATATCTTACTTCGACTAACTTACTGATACTCTTTTTTCAAAATAATTAAGGCTGGCAAAATACTAATAATTCACTTCTTAATTAGGAATGGATTATTTTGGGTGTATTTCGTTTTTTCTCGGTTAGTAAAATTGAAATAATAAAGTTTCGAAATTGAAGTGCGTTATTTTTTCATTAGTCGAGGCAAAAAACGCAGACAATGCCTAAGCATTGGTGAGTATTTTTAACGCGTGTCCCGATTTTAATCGGGGAAGTATAATGGAAAAAGAACCGCTTCAAATCGAAAGGTTGTTTTTTCGGCTTTACTTAATGACAAATTCTGAGTTTAAACGTACCGTCGAATCCAATTCGACGAGCATAGGTTTGATCTCGCTGTAAATTCAAGGTTTCAGTTTGAAAAATTATACGTGTAACTCGTTCAATTTTCAATCCTCTAACTTTCAGCTTAAAAAAAAATCATCTTTTCGATGTCACACTTATAGCCTATTTTGCACATCAGAATATAAATATATTTATTTTTTTATCATAAAAATTAATAAAATATGCCGCTTTCTCCCTCGAACCTACCGCTAAATAGTTGGCATGAAATAAGAACCCAAAAGGAAATCAAATATTAATAAACTCTAATATATTTGCATCGTGTAGTTTTCTCATAGTATGTTTAGTGCTCCTACGTCAAAGCTTTATTGCCTCCAGATGTAGGAGTTTTTTTTTGCCCCTAACCTTCTTTCTCTTCATATCTATTGAGAACCCAATCATTCAAATCTACGGTCTTTTCGACCAGTTCCAATCCGAAATCAGTTAAGGTATATTCTACTCTTGGAGGCACCTCGGCAAATACCTTTCTCGATACTACTCCATTCGTTTCCAGCTTTTTTAAAGTAACAGATAACATTCTTGACGAAACGCCTCTAATCTTAGTTTTCAACTCATTGAATCTCAAAATTTTGTAATATCCCAAATTGTAAATCACAAACAAACTCCACTTATCCAAAAGCACCGCCATCACATCCCTGGTGATACAAAAGCCTTTCTTTTTGCGATTAACCATGGCTTTATTGAAAAAAACTTTTACCTTATTTTTCACTCTAAGTTCCTGGTTATCAGCATTAGTTACCTT
Organism: uncultured Saprospiraceae bacterium; assembly: GCA_938010715.1. Taxonomy (GTDB): domain Bacteria; phylum Bacteroidota; class Bacteroidia; order Chitinophagales; family Saprospiraceae; genus JAGQWW01. The sequence goes on along the minus strand of CALLVG010000087.1, from coordinate 16,923 downwards.
CATGTTACTTAGTAATTGGTTTGTAATGTATTGGTTATCAGTTAATTATTACTTAAGTTTGCTTTAGTTACTAAAAGTAACCATAACTTTTTCAAAATCAAAGTCAGTATGGAAAAATTAGATAAAGCTCAATTGAAGAAAGAATTGGAAATCGCCTACGCCGCTACCATCGATTGGGTCAATGAACAACCTATCGAAAATTTGAATAAAGAAATCACTCCAGAGAAATGGCCAATTTCTCATCATCTTTATCATTTGGTCAAAAGTACACGAGCGGTCAATCAAGGTATGAAAATGCCCAAAATGGCCATGAGGGCAATGTTTGGAAAATGTAATCGACCTGAACGGACGAAAGAAGAATTAAAGAAAAAATATAAAGCTGCTTTAGCTCAAGATGGCGTCAAAGCACCAGCAAAATTTTCTGCCGAAGCAAACCGAAATTTTGAGAAAAAGGAAATCATTCAAAAATTTCAAATCGCTCTTGAAGAGCTGATAGCATCACTTGACAAGTGGGATGAGCAAAAGATGTCTGAGTATGTTTTGCCACACCCAGCAATTGGAAAGTGCACGATTCGCGAAATGATGTATTTCACAATTAACCATGCTTATCATCATTTAGACCTTATGAAGGTTTTGAACAAATCGAATTGAGTGGATAGAAAACTTATTGAATTAATTCTCATTTTAAACTTTTCTTAACGTCACAATTTGGAAGGTAAATCAGGGGTTTAGTGCATGTTATTTCACCAAAAAAAAATAATTCATGAAATCTATCTTATTGCTTCCGTTTACTTTATTTCTTTTCTTTTCGAATGCTGACGCACAAACTCAATTTGAAAAATGGCATAAAGAGACTATTTACCTTCATTCATCAGGTTATGTGAAAGAAGGAAAAAAATACAAAAGAGGGCTTTTCAATAATAAACTAAAAAAAGAGTTTAGAGATAGCCCTACTGCCGCGCTTGAATTTAGAAAATCAGAAAAAAACATGAATGCCAATATTATTCTATCGGTACTGGGACTGGCTTCAGTGTTAATTGCCGCGGATCAAGTTGATGAAGGAAATGAAAAAACCGCTACTGGTTTTTTAGTTGGAGGATTGGCTTTGTCTTTGGGTTCCATACCATTTTCGATACGATCCAATAATCAAATGCATCGAGCAGTTTGGATGCATAATGGAGAATTGGTCATTCCAAGAGAAAAATAGTAGGTTTCGATTTACGGGTTGGAGAGTCAGGCGTTCTCGCAACCCGTAAATCGTTTATTTGGCACTTGCCACAAAGTAATAATTAAGCCCTTTGTCAAACTGCTCTACAAATTCGGCTTTTGTAAAGGAAGATTTCCCTTTTAAGAAATGGTTGAGCAATGAAATTTTCATTCCTTTTTCTTCGTAAAAATCAAAAATTGATTCGGGGCGAATGCCATAGATATCTGCGCCTCCAATTCCATGCTCAAATACGACAACTGGTTTCCATTTTTCAATTATTTTGGAAGCGCCTTTCATAACTAAATACTCCGCTCCTTCTACATCAATTTTGATAAAATCAATCTTTTTATCTAACGGAATAATATTGTCCAACAAGTCCATTTGCACCGTAATTTGGGTGTCTTTCTCGTTAAGTTTATCGTATTTACGTTTCTTGATGCCGCTGTAAGATGGGTTGGAAACAACGTAATTGAAAGTCGTCTGCCCCACTGTATCCGAAAGTGCAATTTTGTAAAAAGAACATGGCTTATCAGCGAAGTTCTTTTCTAAATCTTCGAACATGTCTGGCAACGGCTCAAAACAAAAATGATGGCCATTTGGCGCAGCTCTCAAAATCGTTTCCAAAACCTCCCCTTTATGACAACCAACATCTACCGAGTTTGAGCCAACTTGACATACCATTTTGATAATCTGATCTGTCCAAGCGTCGTAACGTTGATTTTTCGTAAAAGCTATCGGGAGCTTTTTAATATACTTTTTCAACAATTTTATCAAAGCTCGTAGTTAGGTTTAAGTTTGTGGTCTTTAGCATAAAAATCATTGATGATGGAAATAACTTCATCCAAGTCATCTGTCATTGGAATCAAATCAATGTCTTTTGGGCTGATGGTAGCGTATTTTTCCAACATCGTTTCTTTTATCCACTTTCTTAGTCCACCCCAAAAATCCGTTCCTACCAAAATAACTGGCACTTTGCTGGCCATTGTCGTTTGGATTAGCGTTAGGACTTCAAACATTTCGTCTAATGTGCCGAATCCACCTGGCATCACCACGAATGCCTGCGCATATTTCACAAACATCACTTTTCTAATAAAAAAGTATCGGAACATCAAGTTTTTGTCTTGATCAATCCATGGGTTGAAATGTTGCTCAAATGGAATATCAATATTCAAACCTACCGAAGCACCGCCGCCTTTTTTGGCTCCTTTGTTACCTGCTTCCATGATCCCAGGTCCACCGCCTGTAATGACTCCATAACCTTCTTTGGTCAATTTTTTCGCAAGTTTTACGGTAAGTTTGTAATATTTTTGGTCTGGTTTGGTTCTGGCTGAGCCGAAAATTGAAACACAAGGCCCAATCTGATTCATCGTTTCGAAACCATCTACCATTTCAGAGATTACTTTGAACATAGTCCAAGAGTTTTCCCCTTTGATGGTTTTATCCCATTTCTTTACAGATTTTAAACTTTTCTTTTTTGCCATTTTATTGATTGTCTGATTTTTAGGCTGCAAATAACAGCATTTTAATATTAGATTTCCACCTCTTTTGTAAAAAAATACAATTGTATGACATCCAAAAAAAATGCCCGAAACCAAAGCGGTTCGAGCATTTCTGTTTTTTGGCGTTCAGTGGATTAATTTCCTTTATAATTTGTGAATTCGTCGTCTATGTATTTATGGAGTTCATCTACATTGTCAAATTTGTCAAAAATTTCTTTAAATTTCGTTGCATCTTCTGGCGAACTTGGCGATACGAATCTTAAAACGTCTTCATCCGTAATTTCTGGCCCACTCAAAATAATCAATCGCTCCACCACATTTCTCAATTCACGAATATTTCCTGGCCAACTCAAATTCTTCAATGCTACTTCTGCCTCTTTTGTTACGACTTTTGGCGTGATGCCGTATTCGTTGCAAATATTATTTACAAAGTGATTGACCAATAAAGAAATATCTTCTCGTCGCTCTCTCAATGCAGGAACTTCGATTAAAATGACCGCCAATCGGAAGTATAAATCCTCACGGAAATTTCCTCTTTTGATTTCCTCTTGTAGATTTTTGTTTGTTGCAGCGATAACACGTACATCTACTTTGATTGGTTTTTCGCCACCAACTCTTACCACCACACTTTCTTGCAATGCACGCAAAACTTTCGCTTGAGCGCTCAAACTCATATCTCCAATTTCATCCAAAAATAAAGTTCCGCCATGTGCTTGTTCGAACTTTCCAATGCGTTGTTTGTGAGCGGATGTAAAAGAACCTTTTTCGTGTCCAAACAACTCACTATCAATCAATTCTGAAGGAATTGCTGCACAGTTAACTTCTACCAATTGACTTCCATTTCTTCCACTTTTCTCATGCAACCAACGAGCAACCAATTCTTTACCTGTTCCATTTTCGCCCGTTACCAAAACCCTCGAATCAGTTGGACCAACGGTATCAATCATGCTGTGGATTCGAGTAATGGCTGGAGATTCACCAACGATTTCTTGAACTTTGGAACTGGTAACTTTCTTCTGGAGGACTTTTGTTTCTGTGATCAATGAAGATTTATCCATCGCATTACGAAGGGTAATCAACAATCGATTCAAATCTGGTGGCTTTGAAATGTAATCAAATGCTCCTTTCTTCACAGCTTCGACTGCGGTTTCAATTGTTCCGTGACCAGAAATCATCACCACAGGCGTTTCTGGCGCTAACAGTTGTACTCGCTCCAAAGCTTCCATCCCAGTCATTTGTGGCATTTTGATATCCATCAAGATGACATCAAACTTGTCCTTCTTTAATTTGACCATACATTCCAATCCATTGGAAGCTTCATCTACCTTAAATTTTTCAAATTCAAGGATTTCTTTGAGTGTTCTTCTGATAGCTGGTTCATCGTCAACAATTAAAATCTTTGCCATGAAGTATGTTTAATTTATTATGAATGAGTGGGTTATGTGTTATTGAAATTCATTATTTAAAGAGACAATTATTACGCCAAATCGTAATATGTGTTGCGTAAAAAAATAATAAATTTAAAAAAAATATATTTGTTTCCTTTTCAGGATGAAATAATTAGAGTGATTTCTCAAATTGGATATAAGCATAAAACAAGATGTGTGGCTCAAATAGTACTACTGGTGGGTAATTTTATAACGATAAAGTTATCAAATAATAATAAGAAACGCTCAAAAAACAAGTTCCCGATTTCAAAAAATTAGTGAAGGAAAAGTGATTGATAATGAGGTTTTTCGAGCTAATTTTTTGAATTGAAGCGGGAAGTTATTTTTGAGTAATACTAAATGCTAATAGGTATTCGAAAGAATTAAGATTTCTTAAACACAAGCATAGCCAGCAAGGGTAATTCATGCATTACCCTTGCTGGCTACTCGACACAAGAGAGAAAATTCACTTCCCCTCTCCTCTGACCAAAACCAAAAGTGTGTAGAAAAAGATTTTAATATCTAACGCCAAAGACATGTTTTCGATATAAAGAATATCGAATTTGAGTCGCTGAATCATCTGTGGGACGTTGCTGGCATAACCATATTTGACCTGTCCCCAACTCGTGATTCCAGGTCGAACCTTGAGTAGGTGACGATAGTGTGGTGCTTCTTTTACAATCAAATCAATGTAGTGCTGGCGCTCTGGACGAGGGCCAACGAGAGACATCTCGCCAATCAAGACATTCCAAAATTGTGGGAGTTCATCCAATCTGTATTTTCTCATCGTACGTCCCCAATTGGTTACTCGATTATCGGTATCACTGGAGAGTTGAGGGCCTTTACTTTCTGCATCGGTGTACATTGACCGAAATTTAAAAATATTGAAAGTCTTTCCATACAATCCTACCCTTTCCTGTTTGAAAAAGATCGGGCCATCTGAAGAAAACGCCACTCTAATTGCGATATATAAATAGATTGGTGAAAATATAATTAGGAAAAGTAAAGAGGCCGTTACATCAATTATCCGTTTGAGAATCGTTTGCCACTTAGGCATCAAGTCTTGACGAATCTCAATCAAAACTGCTCCATATAAGTGATTCATTTTGACCGTTCCCAACATGATATCATACATGTCGGGGATTATTTTCACTAAAATACTATCTCCAAAATCAAAAAGTGAATTTAGAATTTCTCTTAAACGACTATGTTCGCTTGTCTCAATGGCAACGATGACTTCTTCAATATTTTGGTCTTCGATAACTTGATGTATATTTTCAATCTTACCCAATTTAGGCAAATGCTTTTTTAAGTAATTAGTGCTGTTTCCGTTTGAATCAATGAATCCAATAAAATTAAAACCTAAGCATTTTGTTCTCGCACTAACATCTTCAAATAAATCAACGGCATTTTGATCTCCACCAATGACCAAGGTTCTAAAAGTAATCAAACCACTTTTCAAGCGACGGCTTGCTCGGGTTAAGATGCCCATCCTTACAATGGTCGTAATTGTAAAGTGAAGCCCTAATAAGGTAAAAAATGAAGTGTAATACGTTCTATAATCAGTCACGACATCATCTAAAACTAAAGTGAAAAATAAAAATACTACTCCAAAAAAGGAAAGCAATGCTGTACGCCCCAAAGCATCCATTCTCGAAATACGATAGATGTCCTTATAGTTATCAAAAATTGAATAGAAAAAAGCCCAAACAATCGGTACTAAAACAATCCCATAATAGAAGTTCGGATCATCCCAAATAGTGTCCAGTGGAGCTAATTCAACCGTTTTACGATAGGCAAAAAATAATGCCCACGCCAACATCGCTGCGCCAAAGTCTGCCATTTTGTAAACGAACGTATCAAACTCACGCTGCCGCTTCATTGCACGACTTTTAGAGTCCAATTTTACTGGCACTTTGGTGAATTCTTCTTTCACCTTTTCACTATTTTTTAAGATGTCTCTTCCCATAATTCGCCTGATTCTTAGGCTATTTTTTTTGCAAAGATTTACTTTCTGCGTCAAGAACTTACTATTCCTTTTATTTTTTAATTTTTCATTGTCATTTAATTGTCTTTTTTTTCTGAGGAGCGAGGTCAGAGGTGTACGAGTTCAGACCAGTTTGACTTGAGAAAAGGCGCTCACCGCTCAACTAAAATATTTAGACGACTCTAAAAATATTTTTTTGATAAGCAAAATAATGCTTAATTTTGCAAAAATATTTTTTTATGGATTTATGGATGGCACTGCAGGAACCTTGGGCATTCAGAGCATTAATTGCTTCTGCGATGGTTGGTATTTCTTGTGGCGTATTGGGGTGTTTCATTGTTTTGAGGAATATGGCGCTCATCGGTGATGCGCTCTCTCACGCCGTTTTGCCAGGTGTTTTCTTTGCCTTTTTGATATTTGGGTATAGTGTAATTGGTTTTTTCATCGGTTCTGTGGTTGCAGGTTTATTGTCGGCGATTGCGATTACTTGGATTCAACAAAACGTAAAAACCAAAAATGACGCGGCTATCGGAATTGTCTTCACCACCATGTTTGCGATTGGCGTGATTGGAATTTCGTATATCAGCAAACAAGATGGCGTTCACCTTGACGTAAAAGACTTTTTATTTGGAAATATGTTGGGCGTATCCAACGAAGATTTATACCTGACGATTGGCCTAACCATTTATGTTTTGGTCAATATTTTCATTTTTTATAGACAATTATTCGTTTCGACTTTTCAGCCTGTTATCGCACAGACGATGGGTATTTCAGTTGAATTGATGCATTATTTTTTAATGCTTTTGCTTTCGTTTGTAGTGGTTGCTTCTTTGCAAACTGTTGGGGTAATATTGGTTGTTGCCATGCTCATTACACCTGCTTCGACTGCACTTTTATTAACCGATCGGCTTCATAAAGCAGTGATTGTTTCTGCTTTGGTTGGCCTGGTTTCGACAGTTGCGGGGCTACTCATCGCTATCGTTTTGGATACGACTCCTGGGCCAGTAATGGCAATCGTTGCAGCTTCATTATTTTTATTGGCCGCATTTCTTGCACCAAAACGAGGCTTAGTTTTCAAATTTTTCCAAAAAAGAAAGATAAAACATCAAATCAAATTGGAAGATGTGATGAAGCAATCTTTCCGCCTGCAAGGCATGGAGCAGATGAATTTTGAAAATCTGCAGGCACGTTTGGGATATGGCAGAGGCGAGTTAAAAGGCATTTTAAAAGAATTGAAAGAAAGGGAATTTTTCGCAAAAGCAGACTTTGGCTTAACGGAAAGAGGAACCGCCGTTGCCAGCCGATTAACTCGCGCGCATCGACTTTGGGAAACCTATTTGGTAAAAGAAGTGGGCTTGAAAGAAGGACAAATCCACGATGACGCAGAGCGTTTGGAACATTTACTTTCAGAAGATTTATTGGATGAAGTTGATGTGAGATTGGGATTCCCAGATAAAGATCCACATGGTTCACCTATTCCAGAAAAAGATAGCGGAAAGCCAGAAATGTCTTTGATTCAACTCAACAAAAATCAAGGTGCAAAAATCGAAATTGATTTGATCAATGAACACATTTCTGCTGCTTTGTGGAAATTGGGCGTCTTACCAAGCGAACAACTTCAAGTTTTAAATAAAGAAGAAAATTCAATTCAAATAAAGCAAGGTGATAAAACCATCAATATTCCTACTAAATTAGCGGCTCGAATTGCAGTAAAATAATCTGTTCACAAATCAGGAATATTGAGAAACCACAAACTTGTACTCCCAACCATTTTTATTTTTGGAATTATAATGTTCGCTTTGGCATTTTTTGCCAATGGCACTGGTGATGAAGGCGATAGTATTTCTCATTATCTCTATTCGAGATTTGCATTTGAACATCCAGAAAATTTTCTCAATCATTGGGCAAAACCTGTTTTTGTTTTACTCACTGCTCCTGTTGCTCAGGGTGGATTCACGGCTTTAAAAATATTCAATATTGGACTTTTACTTTGCTCGATGTGGCTAATGTATAAGGTCGGGTTAGCCTTAGAAATTCCAAATGTTTGGATTGCAGTTTTTGCGATGATTTTCGCACCAATGAATATTTCCCTAACCCTCTCTGGTTTGACGGAGCCATTATTTGCTTTTTGGTTGATGTTGGGTATCTATCTTTTCGTAAAAGAAAAACCGATTCCTGCCATTCTTTGGCTTTCATTTTTACCCTTTGTTCGGTCAGAAGGATTGATTGTTTTTTGCGTTTTGGCTATCTACATTTTAATAAAAAAATATTGGTATTTGTTGCCGCTTTTATCGGTTGGACATATCGTTTATAGTGTCGTCGGTTATTTCTATTACGGGGACTTTTTATGGATTTTTAACAAGATGTCTTACGCGACACCAACGAGCGCTTATGGCAAAGGCCCATTGAATCATTTTGCATCAAATATGCACATTGTTTTAGGGGACTTTTTACCAGTTTTGCTCATAGCTGGCATCCTTGGAGGAGCGGTCAAAATGTTCAATTTTTTGTTTAAAAAAGGTCGTTTTTTGAAAGAAGAAATGTGGTTGATTTATGGAATTGGGGTAGCCTACTTTATTGCCCATTCTTTGTTTTGGTATTGGGGCGCATTCAACTCATTTGGTTTAATGCGCGTGATGGTTGGAGTGCTTCCATTATACGCTTTAATCATCGTGCAAGGCATCAACTTTTTGGTTGGATTTATTCCTAAAAATTATCACTCCACATCTCATTACACATTAATAGCAACAATGGCTGTTTTTCTTTTTCTAAAATTGAATTTTGAAAGAGATTTACAACCCAAAGCAATCCAACAAGGGCAAACCATTTTAGCTGAAAAATACGCTGACAAATATCGCGACTATACCCTATTTTTTGACGCACCACATATCGCTTTGGAGTTCGACAAAGACCGATTTGACTTTAGAGAAGCAAGGCATACGCCACAAATATTTTCGGGCGAACCGTTACCAGAAAAATCTATCATTATTTGGGATAGTTGGTTTTCGAGAGTAGATTATCGAGTGGAGCTAAAACCGTTTTTGGAAGATCCAAGATTGACGTTGATCGAATGTATCGAAACAGGTCATTCCAACCCAAAAAAGAAGTCTTGTCTTTTTGAATTGAAGCCCGAATTTGCCAATCAAAAAGTGGTAATGAATGAAAGTTTCGAAAACGAAACTTCAAATATATATTTGGATTCTACTTTTGTAAAAACGGGAAATTACAGTCGTAGAGTAGATTCTAAAAAAGCTTATTCCAAAAGTTTCACAGGCTGGATCAATAGCTTTTTGCACAAGAAAAATCCGCAATTAAAACTAACTGCTTGGGCCTATTTACCGGAAGGTATAAAACCCGAAAGCCATGCAGCCAAAATGGTTTTTTCGTATGAATCTGCTTATCGTTCTTTTGAATTTCACCAAAAACCAGTTTTTGAAAAAGGTGACTCTATTGGTTGGAAAAAGGTAACCTATTCCACCCCAATTCCGAATTATAAATTGATAAACGATAAAGCCAAAGTTTACATTTGGAATCCAGGAAAAAATCCGATTTTTGTCGATGATTTCAAGGTTGAGTGGTCAGGTGAGTAATCGAATAGAACAACCTGAAAAATTCACCGTTAATAGACAAACAAATTAACTATCTTTTATAAATAATTTACAATCATGAAAAATTCAATTTTTTACATTCTGCTACTTGCAGCAACTTTGATGGCCAGTTGTGGAGGAGATAAAGGTACGAATGCAGCTGCAACCCAGGAAGGAACACCTGCAACAGAAACGCAAATTGTGCAGACAACGGGCAAAGCTCAACTTTACGCAATTGATTTGGCAAATAGTGTGGCCAATTGGAAAGCGACCAAAATTACTGGTGCATCTCATACTGGTCGATTTAAAATGGATGACGGAAGGCTGGCTGTTTCCGACGGAAAAGTTATCGCTGGTGAACTAAAAGTTGATATGAAATCCTTGGTCATCACAGACGATACGCCCGATGGTGGAAAAGCTAAATTAGCAGGACACCTGAAGAGTGGAGATTTCTTTGATGTTGAAACGCATCCAATCGCTTCTTTTATGATTAAAAAAACTCAACCAATTGACCCTCCTCAAAATGGATATAATTACACTTTCACGGGCATACTTTTGTTAAAAGGCGTAGAAGCACCAATTAGCGTCCCAGCAAATGTCACTTTCGAAGGTCAAAATGTTAGAGTCAATACGCCTCCATTCGTCTTGGATAGAACCAAATGGGGCGTAAGTTATGGCTCTGGTTTGGCAGGTGCAGTTGGTGACAATATCATCAACGATGAAGTGGAAATGCAAATGAATATTATCTACGTACCGAACTAAACAGATTTTCAATCAGCAGCAAGCAGTTTGCAATTCGCTTCTGCTTTTTCATTGTTAAAAAAAAGGACATTTGGAGCGAATCCAAATGTCCTTTTTTTTTAATCTTCGATTTTTCACTGACTGCCGACTGCGGACTGCCGACTGCTGACTGCCGACTGCCGACTAAAAACAACCTCATCTCACCCTCTCCAACCAAATATTCCCACCACCACCTTCAAAAATTCTTGGCATTTTTTCTTTCATAAAAGGTTGGTGCATTTTTCGTAGATAGGATGAAAAAAGTGCAATTCTAAAATCTGAGTTGAATTGTAGAAAAGCACGAAGAATATAATTTTCATTCCATGCTCTACCCTCTTTTATCCATTTTTGAGGATATTGAAATGGGTACCCAATATCATGAATATGAATGAAAACACCTTTTTTCAAACTCGGCAGAATTTGGTGAATTAAGTAGTTGACATCACTCCCAATTTTGGAAACATGAGAGGAGTCAATAAACAAAATATCATTTTGTCCTAAGGTTTGAAAAAGCGCTAAAGGGATGTCCTCCAATTTGGATTCATGAATCGTATTTTGTTGAAAATCAGTAGGTTGCAACTTTGATTTAAAATATTCTGGATAAGGCTCAATAAAAGTGCAATCAATTTTATTATCAAAAAATCGCTCGTTGGTATCCAAAATCACGCAGGAAGAATAACCAGATCCAACCTCAATAATTTTCTTCGGTTCTAAATGCCGAATCATTGCATTTAAGTAAATTCCATCTTCGTAACCATAAGCTGGATTTTCAAAAAAATATCTAAATCCTTTTTCTTTCTTTTTTGGAAAAGGGTTGGAGTCATGAAAAGGTTTTAGCTTTTCAACCAAGTCTAGTTGGGCTTGCGTATTCAAATCTATTCCAGGTAATTCGGTTGGCAATTCTCCCCAAATTCTTTCCTCATTTTCAAAAACCCAATCAATATCTGGAATGGGCGAATTGAAATGACCTGCAGGTGCAAACTTATAACCATCACGCAATTGTTTATTCTCCTTTTCCAAACGCTCGACATCCGTTATCATTTGATTGATAGCTGGAATCCTTTTTATGATGTTTTTTAAAAATGACATGTCTTAATATTAAAAATGTCGAACACCAATGGCGTTCGACATTTTTTACGATTGTAGCAGTTAAGGTTTCAAAAATTATTTTTTGACGACAAGGCAACTTGCCATAATATCATGAAGCGCTTGTTTCTTTTCAGTAAAAGCAGCCATAATGTAACCAATGTAAAGAATCAATCCTGAGATTATTTTTCCAAAAAGTCTTCCTGTTGCTTTTAAGAAAGAAATCCTTCCTCCATCCATATCAGTTACTTTCAAACCAACAGCCATTTTGCCAAAAGTCGCTTGATTTTTTCCTGATTCCATCAATGCAAAATACAACCAATAAGCAACTATAACAAATAGATACCAAAGCCCAAACAATGCTATTGGCGGATCTTCCATAGCTTCAGGGTTTTCAAAGTCCATAGTTGAACCTAATAATAAAAACATACTGCCATAAACTGGAATCATTAAAATTAATCCATCAATAATAGCACTTGCAAATCGTAATAAAAAGCCACCATAAACAACTTCTCCAGATGTTGATTCTGGTGCATCCAAAACTTGATCAAATTCACTCATAACTTATAAAAATTAAAGGGTTAAGTAATATTTTTTCTCTTTTGGGTCTTTTTAAAAACAAAATAAAAAACGATACCAATAGCGGTTAGCCCTAAGCCAGCATAAGCCTGATCGGGTTTACCAACTAAAGTGTAAACCAAAAACCAAATTGAAATCACTATAAAAATTAGTGGAATGATAGGGTAACCAATCGTTTTGTAAGGTCTTTCTACGTCAGGCATACTTTTTCTAAACGTAAAAATACTTGCCGCTGCAAGCGTCATAAAAATCCAATCCATAAAAACGACATAGGTGATTAGGTTTTCGAAAGTTCCCCAAAATAAAAGCAAAACAATCGCCCAGGCACTTTGTAATAAAATTGCATTTACTGGAGTTCGCCAGACGGGATGAACTTTCGTAAGAAAATCGAAAAAGACACCATCCCTCGCCATCGCAAAATAGATGCGTGGTGCAGATAACGTATAAATACCGGCTGTTCCAAAAGTAGAAATAGCAATCAATACTGCGATAAACAAACCGCCCCAACCAAAAATATTGCTGATTGCATCTGCAGCCACTGCTTTTGAATCGGCCATTTCTCCGATAGGTAATAAGAAAATATAAGCCAAATTAATGAGCAAATAAGTAATCGTTACCACTAAAGCCCCCAACATCATCGCTTTAGGAATCGTCTTTTGTGGATTAATGGCTTCTCCTGCCAAATAACTCGCATGATGCCAACCGCCGTATGACCATAATACTCCAATTAATGCAGCAGCAAATGATTTAGAAGTCGTTGTCTGAATTGAAAAATCTGGTGTAAAACTGCTCCAAGAAAAATAACTCGCAAATCCGATGACAATGATGAGTAAAATCCCCAACAACTTCATCGTCGTGAAGGCACTCGCAAAAAGCTCTGCTATTTTCACTCCTTTTATATTAACCAGCGTTACCAAAATGATAGCCAAAATAGCAACTACTAACCGCCCGTTTTCACCCAAAGGAATCAAAAAATCAACATATCGTGCGAATGCCAAGGATAAAGCAGCAATTGCCCCAGAAGTGATTACGGTGAAAATACTCCATCCATAAAGAAAGGCGACCATATCGCCGTAAGCCTTTTTCAAATAAACATAAACGCCTCCTGAACCAGTGAACATTCCGCCTAATTCTGCAAAGGTCAATGCACCTGTCAATGCAACAACGCCACCAATAAACCATACAAAAAGCATTAATGAGGGTGAGCCTAACTCTTTGGCGATGCTGGATGGGGTAAGAAAAATACCACTGCCGATGCAGCTTCCGACAGCTATCATGGTTAGTCCATATAGGGTAAGCGCCTTTTTTAATTTGGCCATTCGTTTTGTTTTGTTGGTCTGTTTTGAAACTCGTCAATTGAGTTTGTTTAAATTTCTATCAATTGGCTGCAAGTGGCACATTTTATTCTGTATTTCGTTAAAAAGCCTCATCGATGCTAAGGCATCGCCTACGTTTTTTGCCTCATTCAAAATAAAATCTACTCACTTTCGCTCAATCATAGAATTTTAAACAAACTCGAAATAAAGGTAAAAAACTATAGATAAAATTCACATAACGGGTTATTTTTGCAGCCTGTTTTTAAGAATTAGCTACATTGCTAAACGGTTATATGGTCAAACGGTTATCATGAATAAAGAATAACGATAGAATAAAAACCATTAAACCGTGAAGCCATTCAACTTTTTTTGAACAGATAATTAGTAAAGAAAATATTAAAATTTAAGATATGGGACGCGCATTTGAATTTAGAAAAGCAAGAAAAATGAAACGTTGGGCTGGAATGGCCAAAACGTTTACTCGTGTTGGTCGTGAGATCGCAATGGCAGTAAAAGAAGGTGGTGGTGATCCTGCATATAACGCAAGATTGAGAGTTGCCATCCAAAACGGAAAAGCAGCTAATGTTCCTAAATCAAATATTGAAAGTGCGATCAAAAAAGCATTATCGAAAGATTCTGCAAATTACGAGGAAGCACTTTTTGAAGGATATGCTCCGCATGGAGTCGCTTTGGTCGTGGAATGTGCTACTGACAACAATAATAGAACCGTTGCCAATGTCCGCCACGTTTTCAGTAAATATGGTGGTTCGATGGGAACTTCTGGTTCGGTTGAATTTATGTTTGATAGAAAAAGTATTTTCAAAATAAAACCAGATGCCGTTTCTGATCCAGAAGAATTGGAATTGGAATTGATTGACCACGGCCTCGATGAGCTAAAAGTCGAGGATGATGAAATCGTTCTTTATGCCGCTTTCACAGATTTTAATATTTTACAAAAAGCACTCGAAGAACGCGAAATTGAAGTTACCAGTAGTGAATTTGAAAGAATTCCAACGCATACAAAAAAGCTAACAGACGAGCAGGTAGAAGAAGTCATCAAACTCATTGATAAAATGGAGGAAGATGAGGATGTCACCAACGTTTTCCATAATATGGATATGAGTGATTGATTTGCAGCAGGCAGTTAACAGTCTGCAATAAGCAACATGCAATTTGCAGTTGTACACTAAATTTTATTGTTAAAAATGCGAGATATGCCTTTGGGTTTGTCTCGCATTTTTTATTTTTGTATAAACTAAATAATCATGAAGACTTCTTTAACTATTCTTTTCTCTATTTCTTTCGTAGTTCTGTTTGCTCAATTAGATACCATCCATTTTGCAAATCCTTCTTTTGAGGGAAACCCTATAGAAGGTCGATTATTAGGTAATCCACTACCAAAAGGTTGGAGAGACTGCGGCTTCCGAGGAGAAACCCCTCCAGATGTCCATCCAGTTAGAGGTGGTAATTTTTCTGTATCAAAAGAACCGGCAGATGGAAATACCTACATTGGGATGGTCACTAGAGATAATGATACTTGGGAGCAAGTAAGTCAAAAACTCAAGGATCCTTTAAAAGCAGGTAAGTGTTATTCATTCTCAGCGGCATTGGCGCGTTCTGAAACCTATATAAGTCAAAGTAGAGTAACTCAAAAACCGACAAATTATGTTCAACCTATTCAGGTGAGATTTTATGGTGGAAACGAATCCTGTCAAAAAGAACAACTCTTGGCTTTTTCTCCATTGGTAAAAAATACTCGTTGGCGTCAATACGAATTTATCATCCAACCAGATCAAGATTATAAGTATATCACCATTGAAGCATTTTATTCTACCCCTACCCTCTACCCTTACAATGGAAATGTTTTAGTAGATAATCTTTCACCAATTTTTGAAATCGAATGTGATAGCGCTATCCTTCAACAAAAAGCAAAAATGCTTGAAGTAGCAGATAACGATTTTAGCAAATACCACACTGAAACATTTAACACTAACACCACACACTCCAATAATCGCCCTGTTTCAAAAACGACGGGCTACTCAAATAAACAAGACCAAAAACTCAAAAAACTTCAACCACTTTTGGATTCATTGACGATTATTGGTTTGTTTGAAAAGAATATCCGAGAAGAAAATCCAGATGGTGTTCAGCTACTAAAGGAGATAGCAGCAATTGTAAAAAGTGATCCTTATATCGGTTTAAATATTGGTGTAAAAAAAGGGGAAGACAAATCTCTTCAAAGATGGAGGACTAAGTTTACAAAAGGTATTCTTAAAGAAACCAACTTGCATAAACTGCAATTTGATGTGTCAAAATTCAACAAATTTTATGAGCAAGAATGGGATGCCGAAAATGAGGTTATTTCAATTCGGGTTTACAAAAGAACTTAAAACAAAAATCCCAAACCTACCGAAGCAGATTTGAGATTTTAATTTCTCTTTTAAAATACAGAGGATCAGCCAATTAACTCAGCGTAAGCACCAGCATCCATCAAAGTAGCTAATTCCTCAGGATCAGAAATTTCTACTTTTACAATCCAACCTTTTCCATAAGGATCTTCGTTGATTGCTGCTGGGTTATCTGTCTCATCTTCATTCAATTCAGGATTGAATTCCAAAACAGTTCCTGTGATGGGCATAAACAAATCAGAAGTCGTTTTTACTGCCTCGACAGTTCCAAACACATCTTCTGCATCCACTTGCTCTCCTACTGTATCGACTTCAACATAAACGATTTCACCCAATTCGCCTTGAGCATGATCAGTGATACCGATGTAAGCGATGTTGCCTTCTACACGAATCCACTCGTGCTCTTTTGTGTATTTTAATTCTTTTGGTGTGTTACTCATTTCTATTAAAATTTAAAATGATAGAATGAGAAAATGGCCAGTTGCGATTTAACCATTTTCTCATTTATAAAATTAAGCTTCTTTTATCTGTGCTTTCATCCATTCACTGGTTACAGATTTTGGTCGCTCCAATGGTTGACCCAATGCTCTCGACCAACACAATGCAGACAATACTCCCAATGCTCTTGAAACACCAAATAGCACAGTATAATAGTTGTATTGCTTCATTCCATAATGAACCAAAAGTGCGCCAGAGTGTGCGTCAACATTTGGCCAAGGATTTTTCACTTTGCCCAATTTTTCCAATTCTGGAGGAACTACTTCAAAGATTTTCCAAATCACCTGAACCAATTCATCATTTGGAATATTACGCTCTGCGAAACCTCTTTGAGCTGTGAAACGCGGATCTGGTTGACGTAAAACTGCGTGACCATATCCAGGAATCACTCGACCTGAATCCAACGTTTCTTGAACGTATTTTTGAATTTGCGCTTTGGTAGGAGTCTTTGTTCCCAATTTGTCCAACATCGCAAAAACCCATTTGATAACTTCTTG
Organism: uncultured Saprospiraceae bacterium; assembly: GCA_938010715.1. GTDB lineage: Bacteria > Bacteroidota > Bacteroidia > Chitinophagales > Saprospiraceae > JAGQWW01. The sequence continues at coordinate 52 of CALLVG010000087.1, read as the reverse complement.
ATTTGCCAAACCGTGCAATGGCCCCGAAAGAGAATTGATTGCCGAAGACAAT
>CALLVG010000086.1 GCA_938010715.1 uncultured Saprospiraceae bacterium | reverse complement strand
AAGTAACTGATCAAATCATTCAAGACAATTGGAATCAAGTTGAAATAATCATAGAAGAATATCAAGTAAACTAACTACAACTCTACTAAGACTTAAGAAGAGGATGATAAAGTAATGATTTATCATCCTTTTTTTATGTCCAAATTGCCTTTGTCCAAAAATTAGTTTTTTCGTTTTTGAAAATGTTTAGGTGGGATTGCTATTTATAATTACAAAATTAAACTACTAACGATACCCTTTTTTTCTAAAAAGTCATATATCCAAGTATTCATAACCCATTGATTATCAAGTTTTTATATAAATTTTTTATTTTTAAAATACCAATTTAACCATCCAAAACATTTAAAATTATTTAATTAACTAATCTCAAATATCCTCCATATTTGCATCAGTAAAGCAAAGCTCTGAAAATTAAATACATTTTGTAAAGGCACCGAAAGGCTTGTTTAGAACCTTTGTTCTTGACAAGCCTCTCTTTTTTATGAAAATTTCCACCGTTAAGTTTTACTCAAAAAAATAATGGGTTATGAGTTTATCAACTCACAACCCATTATTTTTGAAACTTTACTAACACATAATTGAAAAAAATCAGTACCTTCTTCCTTTCAATCTAAAGACTCTTGAAATCGTAAAACCTAAATGAATATCTCCGTCTAACCAATCCCCTGTGGTATCGCCGATAAATGCTGGCTCCACCAATCCACCTGAGTTAGAAAAATGTAATTGAAAGACATGACCGCCAGTATCAAAATCAAATCCGATAGCAAGTGAGTTCCTTTTTGTAGAAGCCAATTGATCAGGTAAACTGTAAAAGTATTCTGCCTTGAAAGCAATTGCTTTGGTCACTTGATATTTTCCAGCGAATCCAATTGAAATGACATCATTTTTCAAATCTCTTGTTTCCACTAAATTGAAATGCGTAACACTCGGCGTCAATTGTAAAGAGAATCGCTCACTAAATTGTCGAGCAATCATAATTTGATTCGTATAGTTTATTCGATTTGTCCAAATGAGTGGCCTATTCGGCTGTTCTCTTAATAAAGAATAAGTCATTGTCGAAAGACCAGTAACGGTCACAGGTATATTCTTTTTACCAGTTTGCTGTCTGAGCAACCTTGCCTTCACAAATCCATCCAAAATTTTCCCTTGAGAGCTACGCCCAACACCAATGTTAAGCCAGTCAAACGGAGCATAGTCAAATCCTAACCGAATGATTGCGAGATCTAACCCGAAAAATTGATAAGCGCCAGAGTTTAGTCTTCCAAACCTATGAGAAATTAAAAAATCAAGATCACCTTTTCGCAGCATTTCAACGGAGTGGCCCACCACTACTCTTGTTCCTTCAAATGTATTATGCGCAAGAATCGTTTTTTCTTCACTTTGCGCAATGGCATTGAGCAACCCGAAAGAAAAGAAACCGAGGAGTAAAAGTATTTTTTTCATAAAGTTAATTATCGCAGATTATTAATTATCCAGAGCACCTTCTTCTATCCATTTTTCAAATCTTTCGATATCACATGTACTCAATTTTGAGCCAGGAGGCATCGGATAAATTCCTTCATGCCTGATAGATTTAATAAATCGATTGTTATCGTTTACATAAAAAAGAAGATTGTCATAATCATCTAAAACTACATTTCCAACCCTATCTGTGGCATTATGACAAGCAATATTACAGTTTTGCTCAAGAAGCGGAACCAAAACGTCAAAATAAGAAATACTTCCATTGACATTACAAGAATCAAGGTTTCCATTTCCACTGTAAAGATCTTCTTCATTGTCATAGTAACACCCCATTTCAAGACCGCCCATCAACAACATTGCAACAAAAAAAAGTGTAATTCTGTATATCATAATTTGTAAATTTTATTTAGCTCTTTTTTCGATGTATGAACGCAAATCTTCTACTTGCTGTTTATTCATTCTTTCCAAAGGGTAATGCGGCATATAAGGTTTGTGACCTGGAATTGCATACGTCCCGTAGGGAATAATCTGGTAAAGTGAAAAATGCGAATTTTTAAACATCGTTCTTTTTAAATCCTTGAAGCTCAAGGATTTATCATCCAAAATATAATGAGAAACACCTCCGACCCTATGACAGTGAAGGCAACTCAGTTCATAAATATCTTTTCCATTTTCTGGATTTCCAATGTACCCCTCGTAGCCCTTGCGTTTGTTCGGAGCTGCGTCATAAAAAGTAGCTGGAGATTTTTGCGCATAAAAGGTTTTCAACCAATTTATCAATTCAGGATGATTGGACTTGTCAGCTTTTTCACCATTTAATTTTTCAAAATCAGCATCAGATAATTTTAGGTCATTGAGGTTAAATTCCAAGGTCCAAAAATAGGCAAGCACTGCATCAATTTCCCAATACTTCATCTTTCTACCTTGCGCACATTCAGTTGCACATAGCTGGATGGATTCTTTTAGGTTTTGATGTGCTTTGCTTATCAATTCTTCACCATATTTTTTCACATAATCATCGTTGTACCAACTTTCACGATTCACTATTCCTTTGAAAGTGGAGCCTTGCAAAAATGGAATTCCTTTTTCTTTTACGAAAGGCAAACGAGCTTCAGGATCACTGATTCGCAAATCAGGATCTTCCGTTTCTAAATTATGGCAAGTGGTACAATTGTAATGCAAACTGACGTATTTCGTTTTCTTCCCATTTCGCTTAGTCGTTCTTCCCAGCTTTACTAACTCCTCCCCTTGCTTAACCTGTTCTTCACTGTATTCTATTTTGTGAAAAGGCTTTTTGGCGCCTAAAAAATTCAAAGCAACACTCAATTTCGTAGAACCATTGAAAACGACACCATCCTGACTTTCCAAATTCAACTGGAATGCAGATAAAATAAATGTTGCCAACAAGGAAAATAATAGAAGATACTTCATGTATTTATCGGTTCTATTTTTATAATTCTTTATGGAGAAAAATGTACCAATTCTGAAAGATGACATTAAACTTTATTCTGAAATAGTTTGTAGCGCAACGAATGCTTATTTTTTTGCTAATTGAGGCAAAAAATCTAAGTATTCGCGGACGGTTTTATTTTTTAACGCGTGTCCCGATTTCACATCGGGGAAAAGTAGCGGAAAAAGAAGTATTTGCTTGCACACGAAATATTTTAGAATAAAGTCTATTAACAAAACACAAATGTAAAAACTTTATAAGATGTAAAAAGTTTCCAGAATGCTCTATCCTTATTGAAGTTGTTTTAGAATTCATGATTTTGCGAAAGCGAGAAATTTTGGCTCTATGTCGAATGAAGTGGGTGAACCAATTTTCAATGAGTTGATTTAGCGAGTCTCAGAGAGGCGGTAATATTTATAGAAATATTAATACAGCTCTAATTCCTCTAAGCACCAGCGGTGCGATTATATGATCGCACCGCTGGTGCTTAGGAATGGTTCTTTTCATTTTTTCGCGAATGTATCGTCGAATTGGATTCAACCACACATTTAATTTCAGAATTTGTATTGACTGCGAAAAATTAAAATACAGCCAAACAAAAACAGGATGCCTTTCTTAAGAAAGACATCCTGACCTAGTAATCTCATGAATGTTAAAAAATCCACCTCCAAACACGGAGAGTTTGGGATTGTTCTTATATCCTTTGGGTTAACATTGCAAATTTACGCAATAGAATGCGAAGTTAACCTACATTTTACCCTTAAAATGTGTCTAATGTCTTCAACATCAATCTCGTATGGCTTATAAACGTCACTATTATCACTAATCAACCGGAAACTTGTCACCTGATTATCACTACGAATCTGCTGCACTCGCTTGGCAACAACAACATCAGAAACGATAACATATACTTGATTATCACGAATTGGCTCAGATACTTCCAATTTTTCACAGATAATCTTATCGCCGTTTGTAATAGTAGGTAACATGCTATCTCCACTTATTTGGAATGCCCACAAATCACCATCTAAGCCAGGTACCGAAAATCGCGGAAACTCATCAACTGACTCTCTATTGTTAGGGTTTAGCGCGTCACCTGCTCGCGCCAAATTAGGAACCAACTTGATATTATTGCGACCATACAAGTGAACCTCGCTGACGTGTTTCACAGACAAATCTGCATTGGCAGGATGGTTCATTAAAAACATTTCTTCGCTCAAACCAAACATATAGTTAGAATTGAGACCATATATGTGAAACAATTTAGTCAATTGCTCCACTGTCACATTCCTTTGCCCCTTCAAAATCGAGTTAACCACATGATTATAAGTATCCAACTTCTTAGCGATATCAGATTTTCCTTTTATTCTATTTGTTCTATCCAGTTCTTCAAAAACTAACTTAAACCGTTGATTTACAATACTTTCTGAAAAATTCGCCATTTTTTTTTAAATTTTTTTGTTTAAAAGTTTTTTGAATTAAAACTTTTTGTTTTAATTTGCATCGTAATTGAAACACAAATGCAATATCTTGTTTAATTAACCGCCTTAAAGGTACGAAAAATGTTGAGTCATGAAAAATAATCAATCAAAAAGTTTTCATAAGGAGTACAAAAACGGTAAATATAGACTCTACTTTGAGGAAGCACAGCATTTGAATTACACAAAAAACGATCTACCATTCGAACGTTTTAACTTCGAAAAGATATTAAAACAATTGGTGGCGGGTCTTTTGAAACTATTTGTTGTGTTCAAATATTTTTTCCACACTTATATTTTAAAACGCGCAAAACAGTATGAATTGCCGTGGTTAAGAATTGGTTTTCTCTCATTGGCAACCTTGTTTGTTTTGAAAAACGATTTCAATTTCACATTCAATGTTCCCAGCCCTGCAATGAAAATTGCATACGATGAAAACGAAACTTCACCCGATAGAAATGAAGCGTTGTTTTCCAGTTTGCCAATATTGACCGAAAGTAAAGCAACTCCTGTCTCAAAAAAAGTAAAGAGAAAAATTGATGCTAATCCTTTTGCTCCAGTGGATAGCGATGACTTGAGCGAATTAGAAACAAAGGCATACATCCGTCGCTTTTCTAAAATTGCAGTGACGGAGATGCATAAATACGGCATACCGGCCAGTATAAAAATGGCACAAGGTATCATCGAAAGTCGCAACGGTAAGAGTCGTCTGGCAAAATCGAATAAAAATCACTTTGGAATCAAGTGTTTTTCAAAAAGATGTGTAAAAGGTCATTGTGCTAATTTCAACGACGACCACCACAAAGACTTTTTTAGAAAATATAAAACTGCCTGGGAAGGATGGAGAGCGCATAGCAAACTTCTTTCAAGCGGTCGATATAAAAAATTGCAAAAATATGGTATTGATTATCATCAGTGGGCTGCTGGCCTAAAGAAAGTCGGCTACGCAACTGACCGAAAATATGATAAAAAACTTATCAAAACCATCGAAAAATATAAACTACACGTCTTGGACGAATTGTAGTAAAGAACTTTTCTATTCTCATAGTGTGTTTTAAAGTTTTGTTAGTAAGAGTGGAGGGTATGACCCGTACTGTATAACTTATTGATAACCGAGTTTTCCTTAAAATCTAATACCTGGTTACTGCCCTCTACTTTCTTTTTTTGCTATGAACAACTTTACTTTTTTTTGAAATATATTGTACACAAACAAGCATCTGTTTTATCACGAATTTTGGTTAAAAAATAGAACCATAGCTATTTCAAAATAAAGTATAATAAAGAACTTTTAGTAGTGTTCTCTTGTATGTATGTTCTGGATAATTGAACCGCTCCAACCGATGGGAGCGGTTTTTTTTTTTTAATAGACTTCATTCTAAAAAATGTTGGCTCTATGAAGTTGTTTAAAAACTCATTGATTGGCTGCAAACAGCAAATTTTATGCTGAATTGCATTAAAAATCTTCATCAATGCTATGGCATCGACTGTGGTTTTTGCCTTATTCAAAATAAAATTTTATCGCCTTCGCGAAATCATGAATTCATAAACAACTGCAATATTAAGTTACGTCACTTGGCATACCTATATCCAAGTATTTATTTAATTATCAAGAAGATTAATCTAAGTCAATATTACATTTTTATTAAATTGCACTTTTTCAAATATATCTGCGCAACCACACTCAACAACTTGAATGAAACACAACAAGTCCTCCTCCTCAGATCACCACAGAGCCGAAATAAATTACAACAAACTTACTCCAATTCTTCAAAAAAATTACACTTCCTGTCTTCCAGAAGATGAGGTAAAAACACTCATCAAAGAGGCAAAAACCTTTGAAAAAGTCAATAATGATGAAAACAAAATAATAGGGCTTTTTCACCTCAATGATTTTAGATTTTCGTACATAAGTAAAAATGCTGCATTAAATTTTGAGTGCCCTGTGAAGGATGGAAACTTCCTTACCGACAAAGCATTATTTTATGTTTTGGAGAAATCTCATACTGATTTTCCTCACAAAGTTTTTGAATGGTCAAAATCTTTCACCAATGACTTCATGGCCAATGGAGCAGCTTTAGAAAACTCTGTAAATTATTTTTGTGGCGTAAAACTCCTCGACAGAGAAGGAGAATCAAAAAGTTATTTTATCCGCCAACACATCAGAACCTACAACGAAAAAGGAAGGCCATGCACATGCGTTTGTTTTGTGACAGATATTTCACATTTGTATAAAGCTGATTTCTATTGGACTCGTATGGTGCGAGGAAAACATAAAGAGATTACTGCCTTCAAAGTTTCTACCTCTGAAAAAGAGCAGAAGGACATTTTAACGACAAGAGAAAGACAGATTCTAAAACTCATTAGCTCAAAAAAAGAATCTAAAGAAATTTCAAATATCCTAAATATCAGCTTGAACACCGTTGATAGCCACCGCAAAAAGATGATAAAAAGGTCAGGTGCAAAAGACACCACTGCACTTATTCAAATTTGCAAAATGATAGGCCTTCTCTAAAAAAATCTCAAAAAAATGAAATGCCTGCTATGAAAATAGCAGGCATTCAAAATTTTACAGTGTTTCATACATTTACATTTTCGGTCACAATTGAGATGTAATTTCCTTTTGCGCCTTCAAATAAGTATGATTGTCTATGTGAGGGGGTCAAAAAAATCTTCCCTGTTTTTTGACAAGACAAAGAAACAGTCTTTTTCAAATTTAGAAAATCCCCATTTCGGTAGTATTTTATTTTTTTACATAAAAGATTAACAAATTTGATTGTTAGAAATACTGACTCTTCTTTTTAATAAAAATTTCTAATTTCGGTCATGGAAAAAGAATTAAAATTAGCCGTGTTAATAGATGCGGACAACATACCTGCCAACTACGTCAAAGAAATGATGGAGGAAATTGCCAAATATGGCGTACCGACTATCAAAAGAATTTATGGCGATTGGACCAGCCCTTATGTAAAAAAATGGAAGGGCGTTTTACTCGAAAATGCCATCACACCTGTACAACAATACAGCTATACGGTCGGTAAAAATGCGACTGATTCAGCAATGATTATTGATGCAATGGATATTCTCTACAATGGCAAAGTGAATGGCTTTTGCTTAGTTTCGAGTGACAGCGATTTTACTCGTTTGGCCACTCGATTGAGGGAAGCAAGTATGAAGGTTTACGGTATTGGTCAAAAGAAAACTCCGAACCCATTCATAGTGGCGTGCGATAAGTTCATTTATTTAGAAATTTTGAAACAGCAGACTCCTGCTCCAGAACCAGCCAATAAAACCAAATCCAAAGCTGGCAAACAGATTACTCCTAAAAAACCAACATTTGATAAAATCACTCCGAAAGTTATAAAATTAATAGCCAACACCGTAGATGATCTTGCAGATGACGATGGTTGGGCATTCTTGGGAGATGTAGGGACTTTGCTTTTGAAAAAACAACCGAATTTCGATTCAAGAAATTATGGCTTCCAAAAACTAACGCCACTCATCAAATCGACCAAAAAATTTGAAATTGAAAGTCGAGAAAGTAGCCAGCGAAAGCGGTTTAAACTCATTTATGTAAAATACAAAGGATGATAAAATGAAATTCAAGTGCGCTGTAGAAATTGACTTGCAAAGAGAGCGAGTCGTCGAAGGTTGATATCGGAAGTTACATTAAAATCAAGTTTAGTAAACCTCCGATTCTAATTTTGCCCTGTACATAGCTATTTTAGTTCAAAATTTGCCTGACGAATTTAGCGGTTTGTACGAAAGTAAGATGACCTTGAACACCATGAAGAATTATTTCCACGAGTTAAGTCCATCCAAAACTCGTTGGGAATCTGAAATCGAATACACGGAACTTCGTGGATTTATGGTGAATTTTTTGTGAAAAATCCGTGGCTCGCGAGAGGCGCTGCCACGTGTGTAGGATCAGTTGGTTTCTAACCAACAAAAGTGATAAAAAAGGCGAGACGCCTAATGATCTCACACACGAGGAAGAGCCTCGCGCGAGCTATAGTAAAGCTAAAAAAATAACCTTTCGATTTGAAGCTGTTCTTTTTCCATTATACTTCCCCGGTTAAAATCGGGACACGCGTTAAAAATCCTCGCCAATGCTAAGGCATTGTCTGCGGTTTTTGCCTCGTCTAATGAAAAAAACAACTCACTTCAATTTCGAAACTTTATTATTTCGACTTTACATACTTAGTTCTTTCAAAGAAAAATCAACACCTAAAATATCACTACCAATTTATGACTCCTCAGTTCCTTCTTTTATATAATTGTCAAGAATTTCCTCCAAGTTAGGTTTTGGAATAAGTCCATTATAAATTTCCACTACTTCTCCTTTGTGGACAAACATAATGGTAGGAATAGATTTTATTTTGAAATGCGCACTCAAATTAGGGTTGACCTGCGTGTTGACTTTAGCAACCAATGCTCTCCCCTCATACTCTTCTGCCAACTCATCAATGATTGGCCCTAAAACTTTGCATGGCCCACACCAATCCGCATAAAAATCCAATAACACTGGAATTTTAGATTCAGCAACCAATTCATTGAAATTGGCATCGGTGACTTGTGTGGTTTGATATTTTGGCTTCTTTTTCCAGAACATTTTATCAGAATTAATTTATAATTAAGTAGCCTAACTCAAATAATCGACACATTTTTGACAAACAAATTTTTCGCTACCCTGCGTTAAAAAATATTTCCGTGGCGCGGCTATGCAAAGATTTTTTGCCTTGGTTAGCAAAAAATCTGCTCTGTCAGAAATGACGATTATTTAACTTAAGCTAAGTGCTTGGACAAAAATAACCATAAGTAAATACTCACTTATTTTTGTCCTGCTCTTTGTTATTTTTTAGTTCCGTATCTAAGGATATGCAAAGAAAAAAATGCCTCGATCAGAACAAAAGTAAGCAAGCATTTATTCTATGTTTAATTTTGTCCAAGCACTTACTTACTACAAAGATACCGTTCCTACGGCACGACTTTAGGGCAAATTAATATACGCATCCCATTTTCACGATGAGAAATACATCACTTTTATGAATGCCAAAAGAAAATTAGTGTTTTAATTATGAGCCTCAACAATTTTCAAGCAAAATATGCCCCAAACCCTCAAACAAAAATATCCTCTTTCCGTAATATGAATGGAATTTTAGCATAGCTTACCAAAAGTTTATTTATTTTTGCGGCGCTTTAGAAGAATCGCAAGGTTTTCAAACTAAAATATTGATTTTCTTTCAAACATAATTTATTGAAAATCAGATTCATTTAAATATAAATTTTTAATAAAATAACGTTCCTAAAAAAGGATATAACATGGCAAAAAGAAAAAACACCAGAAGAGAAGATGAAGATGTATTGGTAGAAGATGCGGTTATACAAGAAACCAAAACCGGTGATTTTATTGAAGATAATCAGCAATACATCATCTACGCTTTATTGGCGATTGGTCTTTTGATTGCTGGATATTTCATTTACAAATACATGATTCAAGGCCCTAAACAACAGGAAGCTATTGAACAAATGTACATGGCACAAGACAAATTTGAACGTGACTCATTTGCATCTGCATTGAACAATCCTGGTGCTGGGTTCCCTGGTTTTTTAGAAATCATTGATAGTTACGGTGGTACCAAAGCGGCAAATACTGCCAAATATTACGCAGGTGTTTCTTACTTAAACTTGGGTCAGTTCCCAGCTGCTATTGAGTACTTGGATGAGTTTGATGCTTCTGGCGAAATTTTTCCAATCATGAAATATGGAGCCATGGGTGATGCTTACGCCGAACAAGGCGATTTGGGCAATGCAATGACTTATTACAAAAAAGCAGTTGCTGCTGGTGACAATGAAATTCTTACCACTTACTACTTGAAAAAAGTCGGTTTGTTGAGTGAAAAGAATGGTGACAAAGCTGCCGCTCACGCTGCTTACCTAAAAATCAGAAACAATTACCCAGATTCACCTGAAGCTGGTCAGGTCGATAAGTACATTTTCCGTACGAAATAAAATACAGTTCTTTCGAGAATCGAAAAGGGAATTTGCTTGACGGCAAATTCCCTTTTTGGTTCTATGTTGAATCGAGAAATTGGTTTATCCACTTCATTCGACATAGAGCCCCCTTTTTTTTGTTTTGCCAGGTACCATTATTGCAAGTTACCAACTATCTTACTTCTGTCTATTGGGCCGAGCAAGCGCCGTATGCTTTCAAATTCTGATTGTCGATTGAATACCGCTGGCTGAAAAACTACCAACTGAGTCACCCCTTTCCATTAAAATCATCTAACAACTTCTTCTCCTTTTTGGTAAGACTATCAATTCCTTCTTTATTGATTTTATCTAAGATGTCGTCAATTGTTTGGATCTTCGAGGGGCGTGGTTTGTTCATTTGAACAATTTTTCCACCAGAGTTGCCCCAATAGTTTTCAATCATCAAAACAGCAGGATCACGGATGATAAGTAGGATGAAAACTCCAATAGGAAGGAGCGTCAAAGCAATTATCCAAATATTGTTAAAAGCCAGATCAGGTGCCAAACCCATTGCCAATAAAATACCAGCGAAAGCACCACCGAGGTGCGCATCATGTCCAATATTGCCACCGCCAGTTTTGATGCCCCAAATAGAAATCACTATAAAAAGAATAGCCATAAACCAACGAGGAAACTCAACATCTAAACCAACAAACGAAATGCCTTTATCAGGAAAAAGGATAATCGAGGCAAAAAGAATCCCACTCACTGCGCCCGATGCGCCAACTGCTCGATAATTTGCATGATTGCGATGCACATAGAGTGACAATAAACTGCCGCCAATCAATGAACCGAAATACAGCAAAATCATTTTAGGTACTCCCAAAACCAACTCTAATGTCATCGCAAATGAAAGCAGTCCAATCATATTGAACGCAAAATGAATCCAATTGGCATGCAAAAAACCAGAGGAAATCATTCGGTCATATTGCTTACCCACCAAAATACCGTCGATATCGAAAGCATAGCGTTCTTGGTATTCCTCTCGACGCAAACCCTGAAAAGTAACTAAACCTGTCAGAATCAATAGTACCGTTGCGACTGCGCTTTCTTGCATAATTTAATTATTGCTGGTAATAATGGTTTGTGCTTCCATTTTATACCCGTTGGCGTTGAGCGTATATTTTTTGTAAGGGCCAAAATTAAACTCGCCGTCATTATTTTTAAATCCGCGCGTAACAACTGCAACTCCAGGTTTTTCAGTTTTTACTGCCATGATGATATCGACGTCTTTTACGGTAAAACCCTTCACTGCGGCATCTGTGTCTTCTGGAATATTAAACTTTGAAAAATCATCTTTCGAAACTTCCTCACAAGTTTTGATTTCAATTACAAAACCTGGGTCTTTCAAATCAGCAGAAATGATATTGACCTTTTTCAAGGTAATCGTTTTTGTACCAACAGTGTCCACCTTCGTTTCGCAAACAAAATCAAAGGGCTTATCTGAAAATACTTTCATCGAAGCATGTTCATTGATATTTGGGTCAGCAACAATTACGGGTGCTTTTGGATCATTTTTACAGGCAATCAATGCGCTTAATAAAGCGAGTATTAAAAGGGTCTTTTTCATGTTTTGATTATTTTTTTTTGCGAAGGTAGGGAAGAAATCGATATTTAGATGGGAATTTTAACGCTTGAATTGGAATCAAACAAAAAATCATTTATACTTTTCCGCTCTTTAAGTTTGATTGTAAATACATCAACTTTGCAATCCACGCGGGTTATTTTTTATTCTTCAAAAACAACGCATTTATTTCTCTATTTTTAAAAGCCTTTTCATATTTTTCTTCGTGTTTTAGTAGGAGTATTTCCTCATTTTCGCTTGTCATTTCTCCAGAATGTAGAGATTCGATTAATACATCTCTTTCCGCTAATTTCTTCACTAAATAAAACCAAAAAGTATCTTCATTATATTCAAATACCTTTTCCAATAAATCCATTATAACCACTTCCTTCAACTCTTCTCCATATTCTAATTTTTCGAACCAATCTTCTAATGAAAACTTCTCTTTTTGGCTAAATATATATTCCTGTAATTCCTCTAATTTCTTGTTTCTCCCTTCTTCTCCGATTTTATTTGCGTGCAGAACCCATTCACCGTAAAAGATAAGCTTAACCAAAGATTTATATTGTTCATTTGATAGTTCTATTTTTTTCTTCATTTTAATTTAGTTTTGGAAAATTTTCTCTATTAAGAAATCTATATCTCATCTTGCCCACATTCAACTAAAGATATTAGTAACCACCAGTCACCCACCAACCACCTCATCAAACCTCAAAATCAATTTATCAATCGAAAAAGCCTCCTCTTCTTCCGATTCTAAAAAGGCATCCACAACGCCCAAACCAGCTACATGATCAATAAATTTAGCTTCACCAATCAATTTTTTAATGATAGTTTCGCCTGCAGCAATCTGCGTATCTGAGTCGAGGTGATCGATATTTTCGGCTTTGATGGTTACTCCGATCAATCCATCCACCTCTTTTTCCAAGAAACATTTCCACTCAGATGCATCCACATCGCACAGCCGCATTCCATCATCATAGATTTGAAATTTGAAATCTGTTTTCTCTGGCGGCAAAGCAGGCAAAAACTGCCAATTATCATGTGGTTCCGCTGCGTTCGTTATCCTTTGACTTATTTCAAACAACTCATGTTCGCCGTTTGGCGAAATGATAAATTGAAAAACGCCTTGCTTCCCTTCGCGCATTTCCCATTTAAATTGCCCAAAGTCAAGTACTCGATTGTTCATTGCTTCGATGAGCAATTGGGTATTGACTTCTTCTTCAGTAAAAAATTTACGGTATTGTTTTTCTATACCGCTAAACCATTTCCAGAAGTCTTCAATTTTGTTTAAATCGTTCAAAGTAGGAAGTTGAATGTTTGAAATAAATTACCCCGCAAATATTGAATTAAATTTTCAAAGTTTCCTCACCTTCGCCCTTCAATTAATATCACCTTTATGCCTAAACACTCCCGTGAATTCTGGTTAATTCTATTAGCCTTCTTTACCATCTACGTTGTTTGGGGTTCTACCTTTTTGGCAAACGCATGGGCAGTTCGGGCAATTCCACCGTTTTTATTGGCTGCGGTCCGATTCACGATTGCAGGTTTTATTTTATTGGGAATGGCACGAATGGTGGAGCCCGTTCGACCAACAAAAAAACAAATCATCAATTGTGGAATTGCTGGTATTGTACTTTTTTCTATTGGAAACGGGATGGCGGTTTGGTCGCTTCAATACATCGACAGTGGTGTTTCAGCCCTCATGATTTCACTCCAACCGCTCATCGTTGCCTTAATGATGTGGGGCTGGAAAAAAGAAAAACCTACACTCGGCACTTGGGGAGGTATCGCATTAGGAATTTTGGGAACGTCTCTGTTGATTGGTCAACCTGCATTTATAGGTGACCCGATGGCCATGTGGGGTGTCGCTTCCATCTTAACTGCGCTAATCGGTTGGGGCATTATTTCGATTTGGATTCCAACGGTTGACATGCCCGAATCTATCATGCAAAGAACCTCGTTGCAAATGATAATTGGTGGTGGCGTATTGTTTTTTATCAGTCCATTGCTTGGTGAGTTAGACGGTTTTTCTATCAGAGATATTGATACTCGCGCTTTTTGGTCATTGGCATTTTTGATATTCTTTGGTTCCATCTGTGCGATGTCGGCGTTCAATTTTTTATTAAAAAAAGTATCTCCTACTAAGGTCGTCACTAATACTTATGTCAATCCAGTAATTGCGATGTTTTTGGGTTGGTGGCTCAACAATGAAGAGATGACTTATCAGTCGGTGATTGCTGCTATACTTTTATTGGGAGGAGTTGTTTTTATTACGCAAGCGAAGCGATTGAGGTGGAAGTAGAGCGATTCAAAAGGACACGGATTGAACGGATTTATAGGGATTTAAACGTTTTTTTTTTTGGAAACGCTTCATTCCTCAAATCCTGTAAATCCTGATTCAGACAAAATAACAAATAAACACCAACTTGGCAACAATGGCAACAATGGCAACAATGGCAACAATGGCAACTTGCCCTCTACTCTTTAACCAATTTCCTAACCCAGACCCCGTCTTCATTTTCTATTTTCAAAAAGTAAATTCCTTTTGAAAAAGAGGATAAATCAATGGTCTTTGGAG
>CALLVG010000085.1 GCA_938010715.1 uncultured Saprospiraceae bacterium | reverse complement strand
ATTTCAAGGTTCGGCAGGGCAAAGTTTTGGTGCCTTTGCGGCAAAAGGTTTGACCTTTACCATTGAAGGAGACACCAATGATTATTTTGGAAAAGGACTTTCTGGTGGGAAAATTATCGTTGTTCCAGATCGTAATGCTGGCTTCGAACCTTCCGAAAATATCATTGTCGGGAATGTCGGATTGTATGGCGCAACTGCTGGGGAAGTGTATATCCGTGGCAAAGCTGGAGAACGATTTGGCGTCAGAAATTCAGGTGCCATTGCAGTGGTCGAAGGAGTCGGTGCACATGGCTGCGAATATATGACTGGTGGCAAAGTGATTATCCTCGGAGACATTGGTAGAAACTTCGCGGCAGGGATGTCTGGCGGTATTGCTTATCTCCTCGATCCATCAGATGAACTCGATCGTTTTTGTAATACAGAAATGGTTTTTCTGGAAACTCCATCAGAGGAGGACGTGAACGAATTGCGTAATCACGTACGGACACATTTCCGTCATACGGGAAGCATGAAAGCCCTCGATATTCTCAATAACTGGGAAGACATGAAAGGCGATTTTATAAAAGTAATGCCCAAAGAATACAAAGCCGTAATGGCCAAAAAGAAGGCAGCAAAAGAAGGTGAAAAAGTACCAGTCTAAAATCATAAAGTCTCTCTCAAACTCTCAATTCTCTCAAATTCTCAATCCTCTCAAACTCTCAATTCTCTCAAACTCTCTCAATCCTCTCAAACTCTAAAAAAATGGCAGACGACACGGGTTTTTTAAAATATAAAAGAGCAATGCCCTCCAAGCGAGCGGTAAAAGATCGAGTAAACGACTACAAAGAAATTTACCAACCGACCGATGAAGTTGAGTTGAAAAAGCAATCTGCGCGCTGCATGGATTGTGGTGTTCCATTTTGTCATTCGGGTTGTCCGTTGGGCAATATTATTCCAGATTTCAATGATGCAGTTTATAAAGAAGAGTGGAAATTAGCCTTTGAAATTTTAAGTTCAACGAATAATTTTCCAGAGTTTACAGGACGGATTTGCCCTGCGCCATGTGAGGCCGCTTGCGTTTTGGGAATCAATAATGATCCTGTAACCATCGAACATATCGAAAAAAACATCGCTGAAAAAGCATACAAAAACGGCTGGGTAAAACCACAAGTGCCTGCTCAGCGAACAGATAAAAAAGTAGCGATTGTCGGTTCTGGGCCAGCAGGTTTGGCTGCGGCAGAGCAGTTAAATAAAGCAGGACATTCTGTTACCATTTTTGAAAGAAATGACAAACCCGGCGGCTTGTTGCGTTACGGAATTCCAGATTTCAAATTAGAAAAACACGTCATCGACCGCAAGTTAGAATTGATGGAATCGGCTGGAATCGTATTTAAAAACAATACGAATGTTGGTGTCAATGTATCGGTTGCAAGTTTGAAAAAAGAGTTCGATGTGATTTTGTTGACAGGTGGCTCGACTGTTCCGAGAGACTTACCAATAGCAGGAAGAGATTTGAAAGGTGTTCATTTTGCAATGGAATTTTTGGAACAAAAAAATAAACAAGTTGATGGTCAAACTGAATTTCAACATGAAGTGATTACCGCTTCCGCGAAAAATGTCGTGGTCATCGGTGGAGGTGATACGGGTGCAGATTGCGTTGGTACTTCCAATCGCGAAAAAGCAAAATCCATCACCCAAATCGAACTGCTCACCAAACCACCATCCAACCGTCACGAATCTACGCCTTGGCCAAATTGGCCAATGCAATTGCGCACCTCCACCTCTCACGAAGAAGGTGCCGATCGCCAATGGGCTATTCTTACCAAAGAATTTATTGGTGACGAAAAGGGCAACCTTACAGGTGTTAAATTGGTAAACATAGAGTGGGCACCTGATCCAGAAACAGGTAAAAATACCTTCAAAGAAATTGAAGAAACAGAAAGAACAGTTCCCTGTGAGTTGGCTTTGCTTGCGGTTGGTTTTTTACATCCGCAGCACAAAGGCATGTTGGAAGAATTGGGTGTCGAATTAGACAATCGAGGCAATGTTGCTGCAAACAATTATCAAACTTCTACACCAAATGTTTTTGCGGCAGGAGATATGCGTCGAGGGCAATCGTTGGTCGTTTGGGCGATTAGTGAAGGTCGCGAAGCAGCTGTTGCAATTGATGAGTTTTTGATGGGTAGGGTTTCTGTTTTGGAGGAGAAGGAAGGCGCTCGGTTGTTGGTTTGATCCAAATAACTTACCTTCCTTTTAATTCGATTTATACCCTTACAGTTTTAGTTAAAGATTGCAGATGCAACCAAAAAAAAGAATAGCCATCCAAGGCGTCTCTGGCGCTTTTCATGAAATAGCAGCTCGTCGCTATTTCTCTGCCAATGAGGTGGAAGTGGTGCCTGCGCATACTTTTGAAGATTTGATTGCAGTATCACAAGATGCTCAACAAACCGATGGCGGTATTATGGCGATTGAAAACACGATTGCAGGAACCATTCTGAAAAATTATCGATTGCTTCATGAGTCTGGTTTGACGGTGACAGGAGAGGTGTTTTTGCGAATCAAACACAACCTGATGGCTTTGTCTGGGCAAAAAATCGAGGAACTCAAGGAAGCACATTCTCACTACATGGCTATTGAACAATGCCGTGCATTTTTCAAAAATCATCCTCAAATAAAATTGGTGGAAGCAGCAGATACGGCTCTAAGCGCCGCTTATGTTGCTGAAAATAAATTGGAAGGCGTCGCAGCGATTGCCAGTTCATTAGCTGCCGAAAAATATGGTCTTGAAATTCTAAATCATGGCATCGAGACCAACAAAAAGAACTTCACTCGTTTCCTCGTTTTAGATAGAAAAAAGCCAGAGACGGACAATTTTGCGAGTAAGATTTCAATATTTTTCTCTGTGGATCATAAGGTTGGTAGTTTGCATCGAGTATTGGGTTTGCTCTCCGTTTTAGGAGGAAATTTGACTAAGATTAATTCCATCCCGCAGCCGGGCACGACTTGGCGATATTTCATATTTATTGATTTTATACTGGAAGATCCGGATGATTATGATTTAGTTATTCGAAAATTATCGCAAGCTACGACGCACTTACATGTTTTGGGGCGGTATCGAATTGGGGAGTATTTTGATTAGAGCGAGAGATTGAGAGTTTGAGAGATCGAGAGTTTGAGAACAATCAATCTCGAT
The DNA here is from genome assembly GCA_938010715.1 of uncultured Saprospiraceae bacterium. GTDB lineage: Bacteria > Bacteroidota > Bacteroidia > Chitinophagales > Saprospiraceae > JAGQWW01. The sequence goes on along the minus strand of CALLVG010000085.1, from coordinate 152 downwards.
TTCCCGAAATCCCGATTTCTCAAAATCCAAATTTTTATAAATGATAATACAACCCGCATCTCGAATAAGTACGGTCAAGGAATATTATTTTTCTAAAAAATTAAAAGAAATCGCCGCTTTGCGCGCGAGTGGAAAAGATATTTTGAACCTCG
>CALLVG010000084.1 GCA_938010715.1 uncultured Saprospiraceae bacterium | reverse complement strand
GCTACTTAAAAAATCTTTTTTCATGAGATTAAAGAATTTGGTTAAAGAATTTAATTTGTTAAAGATGTATGTATAAAAAAACAATCTGATTCCAACTTTTTTTTCGGATTGAAGTCAGTTTCTTTCTATCAAATATTTTTTTCTCAACGCTTCGTAAAATAAAAATAGGCCAATACACTGGACGTACCAGCGCAGGCCTAATTGATCACTTATGTGTAAGATCCGTTTTTTTCACAAAGATTATAATTTGCTAAATAGTGTGCTTCGATTATAAATATATATACCTCTTGGTCGCGATTACTTTTGAATCAACCTTAGCTTAAAACTAATGTTATCGGGATAGGGAAATTGCTATTTTCACTTTTGAGTAAAAACATTCATGCAAAGATAGGTTTATCATCAACGCTCCAAATACCCTTAATCAGGTATTTTACGAATTGAAAACTACTATCAAGTCTCGTTTTTCAACGACAGAGACATTGCAAACTGAAAAGTACCTATACCAATTTCGGGAAAAGCATGACTGCATTTTGCAGAAAACACAATAAAATCTAACAGAAGATCAGTTTTTTGATAAATTCAAAAAACTTTAATCACAATGACTTTAATGGCTTAAAAATCAATTTTGAACAATTATTTTGAAACCCAAATCTAATCTTATGTGACTACCCAAATAGTTGGATATTTAGCGTAAAAATTATTGTATTTTTTAGTAACTCGTGGTTAATTTATTAGTTTCAAACACTATGCCGAGATTAAAGATAATTATCTTAGGAGATGCTTTGGATGGCCAGTACGCTGGGGTGCATTATTACTTACTACAATTGGTTGAAGCATTAGATCGCATAAACCCTAAGCATGAGATAATAATCTTACGCCAAAAACAGCAAAATTCCTTTGAAAACATTCGTCAAATAGCTGTGCCGTTTCCATCCTTTCCTGGCGCTCAAGCGTATCGTTTTTTTTATCAACTGCCTAAATTAATTGAAAAGCTCAATCCAGATATTGTTATCGAACCTGGGCATTTTGGCCCTTTCAATCTTCCTGAAAAAATCAAACGAGCCACTATCATTCACGACCTAACGCCATTGATATTTCCTGAAATGCATCGGTGGCACAGTCAGTTGCTACAAAAAATATTTCTTCCTTCTATTTTGAAAAAAGCAGATTTGGTGCTGACCAATTCCAAATATACTACAAAAGATGTGTTGGAGTATTTCCCTTTTACAAAAGGAAAAATAAGTGAAGTCATACCTGGGAAAGACCCATTTTTTAATAAGAAAATTAATGCTGAAATTTTAAAAAAATATAACATATCCGCTCCTTATTTGTTATTCATAGGGACTATTGAGCCTCGAAAAAATTTACCTGTCCTTATTAGAGCATTCAATCTTTTCAAAAAAGAAGGATTTGAACATCAATTGGTGATAGTAGGAAAAAAAGGATGGCATTATGAAGAATCATTGAAAGCCATCGAAACTTCTCCTTTTAAAAATAAAATTCACTTGCCGGGTTATGTAGAAAGAGCGGATATGCCTGTTTTGTATGCTATGGCTGAACAATTCATTTACCCTTCGTTATATGAAGGGTTTGGATTACCTATTTTGGAGGCTATGTGTTGTGAAACGCCAGTCATCACGACTAATATTTCAAGTTTACCAGAAGTTGGGGGAAAGGCTGCATCCTATTTTGAAAATGGAAATGAAAATGAACTCTTTACTAAAATGAAGTCACTCGCCACAAACCCTGACTTGAGGAAACAGAAAATAAAGTTAGGCTTGAAACAGGTAGAAAAATTTGATTGGGAAAAAACCGCAACTGAATTATTGGAAAATTTGGAAATTCTTTGTCGATAACTACCCGTGTATTCGTTTACGAAATCGTTCTATACCAGCCTCTACGTCAACTAACTCCTCAATGACTTTCCCTTTTTCTAAAATGAGGCAACGATTGGCGACCCTTTTTAATAAATCTAATTGATGTGCGACAATGATAACTGCACCAATTTTGAGATGCTCTTTTATTCGATTCAAACATTTCTCTTTAAAAGCTTCATCGCCAACAGCCAAGACTTCGTCAACAATCAAAATATCTGGTTTGACTTGAGCCGCAATCGCATAACCCAATCGTACCGTCATCCCAGAACTATAATATTTGACTGGCGTATTCATGAATTCTTCGGTCTCAGCAAAATTGACGATGTCATTGTAAATAGCATCAATTTCCTTGGTAGAAAAGCCGAGTAGCGCCCCGTTGACATAAACATTCTCTCTACCTGTAAGAAATTGGTCAAAACCTGCCCCGAGAGAAACAATACCTTTTGCAGAACCATGCAACTTAATATTTCCTGAATCTGGTTTCATTATTCCAGAAATGAGGCGTAGCAAAGTGGACTTCCCTGCCCCATTTTGACCCAAAAGTGCCATGCACTCCCCTTGTTTCAAATCGAAAGAAACATCTTTTAATGCCCAAAATTCTTCCTTACGCAAATCTTGAGACATCTGAAGTCCAAACATCTGAGCACCGATATCTTTGAGTCCATAGCGAAGGGAAAGCTGCAAATTCTTACACAACTTTTTAGATACACCCTCGACTTGCAATAAGACTTTAGTCATATTCTTTCAATAATTCGTTCGCAGGTGACTCTGAATAAACGCCAGCCCGAAATCACTAAAATTATGGTTACTATAAAAACTATTCCTACACCAATCCAATGTTCAGTTTGTCCAAGTAGCACCAAATCCCTTGCAGCCAATAGTGGAGGAGTCACTGGATTCCAATAGGCAATTTTTCCAAACCAAGTAGTTGAATCGGGTAATTGGTAAACAATTGGGGTCAAAAAAAAGGCAAACTGGGTGGCAAAACCAAGTAGTCTATTGACATCTTTGTAAAGTAAAAATAAGGGCAAAAGCCATAAACTGATCCCAAACCCAAGTAGGAGCAAAACCAATACAGGAATGGCAAATAGTAAGCTTCCTATTCCAAAAGAAATTTCATAAAAAATAAGCCCTAAAATTAATATCAGAAAACGAATGGCAGCATTAAAAACAATCTCTAAACTTGTAGCTCCCAAAATTGAAGACCTTTTAAAATAAAGGCTTTTTATGATTGGCTCAAAAGTCATCATGGTATTAAATGGAATTTGCAATGCGTCCAGAAACATCTGCCAAAACAGGATGCCAGAGAGTGCAAAAATGGCATAAGAAATCCCTTCCATACCGTCAAACTGAATAACTCCATTTGCGTTTAACAAAACCCAAACAGCCGCATTTACTAAAGGTGGGATGACCACCCAAACCATACCCAAAATAGACTTGCGATGTGCTGCACGAATATTGCGCACAAAGATACGCCAAGACAGGTCTGTAAATTTTGAAAAGGATGTGGATGGTGTTTGCAATCAGAATCGGATTTTATGACATTTTATTAATTGTACGAAAATAGTCCTATCATGTTCTAATTTTAAAACTAACATCAATAAGAATCGTAAGATTACAGAAAAACAATCTCAATTGAATTCCATTTATCTAAAATTCCTGCTTTTTCTAAGTCCATTCTTACTCTTACTCGGATGGGCCGAAATACAGGTGTATAAAACCGGAGAAACTGTTCCTTTCAAAAAAGTAATTGACAAACAACTTTCGTCCGAAAATGAAATCTATTATTATCGCCAATTACTCAACAACAACCTCAATGCTTATAAGCTGGAAATGATGAATCGGCAAAAGCCTGAGATCATTACTTTGGGGCAATCCATTGTTTTGAATTTCAGGGATTTCATGTTTCATCCGATGGAAAATAAGTTTTACAATTGTGGTCATTTGGTCAATAATATTGATGACATTGAGCATGTTGTAAACTTGATGAAGGAAGGAGATTTACATCGTCCAAAAATGGTAATTTTCGGACTCGACGGCGGAGTGCCAAAAAAGAACAATTGGTTAGATTTTTCTAAAAATTTCAAATACGGATTTTCAGATAGAGCGTATGATTTGAATGCTCACATGCATGCACTTCAAAACTTTTTTAAATATACTTTTTTTGGTAAAAATAGAATTCCGAAAGGGAGTCCAGATATTGGCTTTGGCTACTTCGGTCAACTCGGAAACGGCTATCGAAAAGACGGTAGTTTCCACATGCTAAAACGGACTTCTGAATTTTTAAAAAATCCCGTTTTTACAGATGATAGAAATGCTATCGATGCTTTTAACAAACATTATCCACCCTTCTCTGGTGAGTGGGAAATTGACAAAACCAAAACACCTCGTTTACTAAAAGCTTTTGCCGATTTAAAAGACATGAATATTGAGGTCATCATTTACATGGCGCCTTATTCTGGATACTTTTTGGATCATTGTTTCACCAATGAAGAATTTAAAATTTATTGGAATCAATTTAAAGAATTACAGGAAGAAATAATCGACGCTGGCTACCCAATGTTTCGTCTGAGGAAACCACAGGACTTAGGATTGGATGATCGCTTTTTTCAGGATGCTTATCACCCTGGTGAAGTTATCGTTGCTTTACAATTTTATGAGTTTCTAAATAGTGGCGCAGCTGGATCTAAATTACTACAAAAAGTAGATAAAAGTAATCTCCTAAGACACCTCGAAAGCCCCAAAACTTATCCTCTTTCTTTTCAAATCGAAAGTCCACTTTTGTTAGCAAATATTGATACTATCCCAGTGCATGATTCTTTGTATAGTGGAATGAGGTTATTGCATGATGTTTTGGAGAATGGGTTTCCTGAAACGGATTATGAGCGGATTTCCAGTAGGCATTGACAGTTGGCAAGATTACAATTTTCATAAACAATTGAAAATCAATCAATTATTCATTTTTTCGATTAATTCCAAGTATTGATTTATTGTGCTTTTAAAAGGGAATTTTTTGATTGGTTCTAAATTCCAGTTTCCTTTTTTTGCTTTTTCTAATGCTTTGAAAAGTCCATTCGAGGAGTGTTCTTCCATTGCTATAAATTGACCACTGACGACTTCTTTCAATGCGCCTTTTTGAGAGGAAATTAGGGGCATTTTTAAGGCAATCGCTTCCGCTGCAACGAAGCCAAAACCTTCACTATATGATGGGACAACGACGCAGGTTGATTTTACAATTTCATTGAATAATTCTTTACGTGTCAACTCATGT
>CALLVG010000083.1 GCA_938010715.1 uncultured Saprospiraceae bacterium | reverse complement strand
GACGCCAACTATTTTGGCGGTGCTTGCGATGTTGTTGTATGCACCGAGTATCAACTATGATTTTGTTTACGACGACGATGCCGTCTTGAAAGACAATCGTTTTGTAAAACAAGGCTTTGGTGGATTAGGAAAAATTTGGACAACGACCTATTTCAAAGGTTTTAATGAAAATATGGAAGCACGGGCATTTCGCCCGATTCCACTGACCATGTTTGCGGTAGAAAATCAATTTTTTGGATTAAATCCAAAAGTGCATCATGGTGTAAGTGTTTTTCTTTTTGGATTGACGGCTTTCTTTTTGTTTCTCTTTTTAAGTCGATTATTACGAAAACATCATAAACTGCTGCCGCTCATCGCAACGGCACTTTTTATTGTTCACCCCATTCATATTGAAGTAGTGGCGAATATCAAAAGTAGAGATGAGTTGACTGCTTTTCTTTCTTTTATGATAGCAGGTTGGTTGTTATTGAAATCTATCGACCAAAAGAAAAATTTATATCAAATCCTTTCTTTAATCTTTTTTACAATTGCCCTTTTTTCAAAAGAATCGGCATTGACCACATTGGCTGTAATTCCACTAATGCTCTGGTTTTTTAGAGATTTAGATTTGAAAAGTGTGGGTATGAAAACGCTTCCTTATTTAGGGTTAGCAGTTATTTATTTGATGTATCGTTCATCTGTGGTAGGTGGTTTGAATGAAGGCGTGGCAGTGACAGTTTTAGACAATTCTCTTTTAGCAGCCGAAACCGTCGCTGAAAGAATCGCCACCAATATCTATGTTTTAGGGATTTACTTTTTCAAAAATTTATTTCCACATCCGCTGTTGAGCGATTATTCATTTAATACCATTCCGATTGTTGGCTGGGGAGATTATAAAGTTTGGTTGAGTATCTTATTATATCTAGGATTGATTGGCGCAACGATTTATGGCCTGTTTAAAAAGAAAGTTTACAGTTTTGCAATTCTATATTTCTTTATCACGGTTTCGATTTTCAGTAGTGTGATTGTTTTGAATGTGAATGCTTATGCTGATCGATTTAATTATAATCCGTCATTGGGTGTTTGCATTTTGTTGGCTTGGGGATTGACTTTTTTGTTTAAACCGCTAAATAGAGCGACTTGTCTCTCTTTGGAGGGAGATGTCCGCCGCGGCGGACAGAGGGAGGAATTTTCTACTAACTCAAAGACTTCCACCCCCTCAATCCCCCTCCAAAGGGGGACAGATTCCAATAAAACTTCAGTGGAAATTAGTACACCTACTATTTTCAGTAGCTTATTCTGCCAACAAAATGCAATAGGAGTTTTACTAACAGGTGTAATCCTACTCGCTGGCATTTCAAAAACAACGGCTCATCTTCCAGTTTGGCAAGATCGATATTCTCTTTTTGAATATGATGCGACGAATGCACCAAACAATGCCCGTATGCTCAAAAATCACGGTGGCTCATTGGCACGTCAAGCATTAGCTGCTACCGACCAAAATGAGCGAACGAGATTAGCACAGGAGGCAGTTCAATATTTAGAAAAAGCACTTTCCATTTATGATCGAATTTCCACAGGGCATATTCATTTAGGAAATATGTACGGTTTGCTCGGTGATTATGACAAAGCAGGAACTGCTTTTGAAAAAGGATTGGCAATTGATTCTAAAAGTTATAGTGGTAACACCAATCTCGCCAATGTTTATTATAGAAAAGGGCGTTATCAAGAAGCATTAGAGTTGATGCAAAAAGTCAATCAAAATCGCTTTTCAAAAAATGATCATTATCTTATTTCGCTGATTTATGGGAAGTTGGGACAGAGTGATTTGGCTGGGAAGCATCGGGGGTTGTCGGGGCGGTAGATTTTCCGTACAAAAATCTATTCAATTTTGAGGATTTTACCTTGACTCATTGTTTTATCCGATTCCATTATTTGATAGAGATAAAGACCATTTGGCAGATGAGAAATTGAAATTTCAGAAATGGGTGTATCTTCAAAAAGTGATTCAGTTAAAAGGAGTTTTCCGGCAACATCATACAATCTCAGTGTTTGCGCGTTTTGAGGTTGACATCGTTCAATTTTAAGAAGATCATCCGTTGGGTTTGGATAAATCTTAAAATTATCCGCACAAACTTCAGGCACACTTAAGCTATCACAAGGACTACCTTTCAAGGCTCCTAATCTGAAATTTGCATGATTGGGAATTGAATGACCATTATAAACTTCAAGCTCAAAATTTTGTTCCAGATTACATGCTTTGCCCTTATTATTTGGCTCGTGGATAATATGCAAATACTTATTACCAGATGTACCCATAACGTAAATTTTTCCATCGGGGGCTTCTTCTGATAAATAAAAATAAGATGGAAAATTGGTTCCATTAGAACGGTAACTGTCAATTACTATTTTACTGGCTGCAATATCATTGGTTTCCAAATCATATTGATAAAGTTTGAAATAAGAAGAAACATATAAAAAGCGATTGTTGGGCGAAACAGAAATCCCACCTGCACTTTGGAATAAATCAGCAGAATCTCTTATTTCAATATGTAATGGATTAGTTAGCTCAGCGGTGCATCTATCAAAGTCAAAAATACTCAAGTCATCATCAATATCATATCGAATATATTTACTTCCATCTCTATTGAATTTTGCTTGGCCTGACCAGTCAATACGCGACCAGACTTTTCCAATTCGTTGCTCAAAAGGCCCTTGAACTCCTTCGGGCGTTAGCAACCATTTATAATATTTATCAGAGCGATATTCTGCTTGAATAATCCACCAGTCTCTCCCATTGCCGTGTTTTACACCAGTCAATTGACCATAGTTTAAAGTGTCCCTCAGTAGTTCAATATTTTTTTCTAACACTTTTCCTCTTCCTCCGTTTTGATTCATGTCAACATGAGTCGCTTTCATCGCATTAATAAGGCCAGCTATATCAGGAAGATTTTCTACAAAAAGATGAAAAATAAAATATTGACCTGATTTCTCTGGTATTGGTAAAGCTAAAATTCCTTGCATTGTGGGAAGAATGACTGGAGTAAGCATACTTGTGTTATTTCTCAATTCTGAACGTGTCAGCCCAAAGATGGTTTGATCTGCACGGTCACATTGTGGACTATTTGAGCACAGTGTGGAGCTCCAAAAAAAATCAAGAACAACCATTTGTTGGATTTTACGGATCATAAACCAGTGGACCGTCGCCTGCAGTGCAGTGTACAGAATGACGGCGAAGTGACAATTCATATTGCTAGAGACGGACAAAAGAACAAAAACTTTGGGGATGAGTGGACGACAGAGTGAAGTGGTGGTGGTTG
>CALLVG010000082.1 GCA_938010715.1 uncultured Saprospiraceae bacterium | reverse complement strand
TGAAATTGATTCGAGAACAGTTTCATTTGTTTTACGAAGATTGATGTAGTCCTGATTATTCAAATCGCTTTTGGAATTCAAATGTCTAAATTGATAACCTACACCCGAGTATGCAGATAGTAAAAATGACTTCCCTTTTCTTTTGGGAATCGGAGTTTTACTCAACTTTTCTAATCCAAAATCAAATTGCTCAGATATTTCATAAACTAAAGTATTAGGAGAAAGGGAGGCAATAGATTCAACTATTGATTCTTGCCTGCTTTCATAGCCTTCCTTTTCGATTGACTTAACTTTTTGTTCCTGAACTATTGGTTGAGTTGATGAATTTGAAATTTCGAATATCTTATTTTGGGGTGTTTCTTTGGAGCTTATTTTTGAATCATTAATATTCATTTCAACCACTGAAGAAGTAGAATTTTCTTTTTCAAATTTTTCAAAAATCGGTTCTACCTTTTTATCAAAAGTAGATTGTTCAATTATTCGTTTTTCAGTGATTGCTTTATTATGCGTTTGGCTTTTTGATATGACATTTTCTACTGTTGTATAATTATGAACTTTCTCCATTGAATCATTTTCAAAAAACAATAAATAAACACCTCCAACAAGCATCGTTATCGCAATGACTCCACTCATCCAAAACCAAAAGACAGGTCTCTTTTTTTGTTTAGATTCAATCCTTTCCCAAACTGCATTTTCATTAAAGCCAGTTTCAAAATTCTTCAAATCTCCAAGCCCACCTTTTTTCATATTATTCAAATCCATGACTCATGTTTTTTTTTATCTAATTGCTTGCGAACCATTGCTTTGGCTCGTGTCAATATGGAGCGAGATGAACTCGCTTCAATCCCCAAAGTATCTGCAATCTCATTGTGCGAATATCCTTCTACCAAATACATATTAAATACCGTTCGATAAAGAACAGGCAGTTTTAGAATCAAGCGCATCAAGTCTTCCATCTGTAATTGAGAAAATGCCAACGGGGCAATTTCTGGCTCCGTTGGTATTGATTCGTAAGTTAAAAACTCTTTTTTTGCTTGAATGCGTTTTATAGATTCATTGACGCAAATTCGATGCATCCAATTCGCTAAATCTCCTTTGTTAGGGTCGAATTTTTCAAAATATTTAAAAATACGAATGAAAGATTCTTGCAATACATCCTCGGCATCCATTTTTGAACCAACATACCTCAGGCAGGTCGAATACAGCCGTTTGCCGTATTTTTTAAATAATGCCTTTTGGGCATCTGGTCGGCCATTTCGTATGCCTTCAATTATGGATTTATCCGTTTTTATATTCAAAAAAATTATCTTTCTATAATTCCGCAATCAAATATAAGGGCTTCAGGTTCTCCATGCACAATGACATTTTGTATTAATCCAGTTGTCGCATTAAAATCGCTATCAATAATATCATCTCCAGCATCATTTTGAGTCAAGGCATAATCCGTCATATTCAAATCAAGGATACTAAAATTGACAATAGAATCTGATAAAACAAGCGATAAATCATACGCTCCGTTTTCGTCTAATGAAACCCTATTCGTCCCTCTTCCTCCCGAAGGATTCTCGTAATCAATGCCTACCACTGCATCTGTAAAAGGAGGTTCTCCAGCGTCTTGCAATCCATTTTTATTGATATCGAGCCATAATCTGCCACTTATATGTTTGGTTATGGCTCTTATAGGGGCTTTGAATGCCACGTAAGCAGGTGTAGGTAATAATCTCACATCATTATACAGTCGTCCGACTCCTATTCCTTGCCAGTATCCACCAATGTATTTATCCGCTCGTGTTACGTTAATTGAAAAATGAGGTTCACAGGGTTGATCATCGACAGGCGGGTGACACCCAAGTGATCTTGGAGCATCTATATCTTTATAAATTAGTTGAGTTGGAAAAATTTCTCCAGTATTCAAAGTTCTTAAATACAAATAGAATGTACTTCGATCAGTTGGTACAACGCCAGTATTTGCATAATTTCTTATTCTCACAGAAGAAACAAAAGAAGAGATAGTGACTTCGATATCAGGCACAATATTTTCGTCTCCTCGTAGATTAATATTGAGCGTTTCTGTAATTTCAGTACAAGTTGTTAGGGTTCCTGCATTCAATGTAGCCTGACCTTTATCAAAAAGCCTCACTTCATCAGATTCGGTAAATTCAATTGCATCAGATCCTTTTACTTTTAGCGTAGTGGCTCCACAATTAACATAATCGACATTAAAGCTGCCATCTGGTTCTGCAACAAAGAAGTTGGATCTTCCCAACTCATCAGAAATAGTTACAAATCCCTCCGATACTGGCTGACCATTGCAATCAACAATTCTTCCGGTGACATTGGTTGTCTGCTCAAGCACATCAGCAAAAACAGTTTGTAGCCTCGTGTTTTCGGAAAAAGGTCCAACGCGCTCTTCATAAATCAATACTTCGCAGGTGTTGTAGATTGACAATTCTAAAACTTCATTGGCTGGCACTAAACCTGAAAACACCCCATTACCATTGGTATAACCAGAACCCATCGTTCCCCTTTTCGGAAAAGAAATATTCACTTTGCGATAAGCCATTGGAATGCCTTTCAAATCAAAAAACTGACCGCTCAAAGTGAGCACCGGAAACGGATCATCACAATTCCAATAAGAAAAATGAGAAACCTCGGCTTGATATGCAGTGCCATCGTATGTGGCAGTGCCTTCTTCAATCCATAGCCCTGTATTTTCATCCATTGACCAAAGTGCAATTTCTGAAGGTGGATTAGGCGTCTGTTGACTAACGGGGAATTCAATTTTTGCAGTAGTGCCTTTTTTTAGATTAAGTTCTGCTCCATCCTCGTCATAAAGCTCTACCAAAACCATCGAGTAAGTTTCCAGTTGTACGGCTGCGCCCTGCTGATTTAAACCAGACAAATCACCTGGCATAATTTCTTCCAAATAGGGTTTGTCTTTATTGAAAAAATCAGAAAAAACAGTGACGGATCCGGTGTATTCTTTTCCTGATGCATCCACAATTGAATTGGCTTCAAAAGTTATTTTTTCTTTTCCTTGACGGGAAATGATTCCGCCCTCGGTTGCCTGAAAAATCCCAGTAGGATTACTCTTTGCAGTAAGTCCAAATTTTATAAAGGTCTCTTCTTCGTTAGGAATGATTCTTTTGAAATTGGTGTAAAAACCATCTTTTTCAATGATAGCTAATTCGCCTTTGCTTCCGAGTTGAATACTGGTAAATCGGAAAATGCCATCTTCGTTTGTCTGTATATTGTTTCCTGCGATACGAATATTAGCATCAGCTATCGGCGATCCGCTCTCATCAATTACTTGACCTACTAATTCAGTTTCGATTTTTTCTTCATTATCGGGAACGAAGTCGACAACAGTGGTTGTGTTATCCTTTCGACAACTAAAAATAATAAATATAAATGTTGCGAATAAAAGAAGTGATTTTTTCATTTTCTATAGGTTTATACTCTTATTACCTGAAGATAAATGAAAGTGCTGCAAGAAAATTTATTTTTTTTTTAAATAGTAGTTTTTAGCTTGCCTCATTCTTTTTTCGTAAAGTTAAAAACCTCCCCAGCTTCTACAAAAAAAGTAACTTCTGGATGTACAGACGAAAGTTTTTGCAATTCACTTTTTTCAATATTAGGAGGTATATGTGTTGCGATAATTTTCTTTGCTTTGAGTATCGGCAAGTGCTTAATTGACTCCTCCCCATACAAGATCCAATAAGGAATAA
>CALLVG010000081.1 GCA_938010715.1 uncultured Saprospiraceae bacterium | reverse complement strand
TTCTTTTGGCTAAGATTTGTTATTACCAACGGTGACGTCGCTCCGCGCCATAATTTCTTTGTGCTGAATTTGTATCTACCAACGGTGACGTCGCTCCGCGCCATAATTTCTTTTGCTGAATTTGTTATTACCAACGGTGACGTCGCTCCGCGCCTTGATTTCTTTGTGCTGAATTTGTATCTACCAACGGTGACGTCGCTACGCGCCTTGATTGCTTTTTGCTGAATTTGTTATTACCAACGGAGAGGTCGCTCCGTGCCTTGATTGCTTTATGTTGGATTTGTTATTACCAACGGAGAGGTCGCTACGCGCCATAATTTCTTTATGTTGGATTTGTATCTACCAACGGTGATGTCGCTACGCGCCTTACTTTGGCTAAGCATTATGGAGGCGCGTAGCGTTGGTACGGTTGGTAGCTCATTCAATTGATATTTGAAAAAGGCGCGTAGCGTCGTCACCGTTAAACTTGAAGCTACGGAGACGCCCCTACGGACCTTTCCAATTATACCATTTTTTACAAACCAATACTAATAATAGTTTCTCCGTCATCCGTTATAAACAAAAAAGCCGAACCTTCTTTCGAAGATTCGGCTTTTTTGTTTTTCTAAAGTATTTTTAAATATTAGAATGGACAATCAGAACATTCATCAATTTTCATACTTGTACTTGGCTGAGAAATAATCTTTTCAGTTTTATCAGCGCAATTTTTACAACCGATAACTCTGAACTCCGTTCTACGATTCAATTGGTGGTCACGCTCAGAACATGGGATGAAATCTTTACAACCATTTACAGTCATTGTTTCACCGTAACCAACTGGTACCATTCTATCTCTTGCGATTCCTTTGCTTACCAACCATTTTACAACTGCTTCTGCTCTTCTTTGAGAAAGGCGTTTGTTGTATGATTTAGAACCACGTGCATCTGTATGAGAACCTAATTCGATGATAATCTCTGGGTTCATCGTCATTGTTGTATAAAGTTGCTCCAATTCTGGTTTAGCATCATCCCTTATGTATGACTGATCAAAATCATAATAAATGTGAACTAAGTAAGGAATTGTTCCACCTACTGTTCTTTGAGGATCAGGCGCTATGATTCTCGTAGGAGTTAGTTCAAAATCATCAGGTGCTTCTCCTTTTTGAAAAAGAACTTCATCTCCACCAATCCTAATGTATCCGTCTGCCAATTCACCGGTTGTTTGGATTCTATACAATCCTTCTGGGTCTTTGTAGATTGGATCTTTATTGAATTGAGGATCTGGTTTGTTAATGTTAGTAAATGGATCTCCTACATTTTCATCATCATCGTCTTCACCTCCAGGACCAGGTGGTGGAGTTACATCTGGCGGATAAACCGTTGGACTCAAAAACAACTTCACTGCCTCTGGACTTTCACCATCCGCTGTACAAAGATTTTCTTTCATGTCTGCCAAGTATCTTTGCTTAGATCCTTTAACAGCATAACAGCAATCACCTTTCAAATCAAATTGAAAACGACCCGAGTTGTCTGTAATATATGTATCGATTGGGTCACCATCGCAATCATCAGTAACTTCGATAACAGCACCTTCCATCGGAAGACCAGTTCCATCATCAAATACGATACCTTCCAAAGAGTATTTTAAAGAAGGTTCCAATGGAATTTCAACTCTCCCATTTTCCAACTCATTGGTACAAGCTTCTTCTTCGTTTTCATTGTATCCATCAGCAGATGCGTTGAAGTTACAACATGCAGCCAATTTCATTTCAATGATAGCCGTACCATCTTCGCCAGTTACTAATTCTCTACCGTTACAATCTTCCAATACAACCGCACCTTCGATAGGCTCGTCTGTTTCAGAATCGTAAACATATACTTCAACAGGAACTGCTACTTTTTTGAAAGAGTAAATATCATCTCCACCAACACCACCTGCGCGGTTCGATGCGAAATATCCACAAGTTCCTGCTTCGTTAAAGATCACACCTAAATCATCAGAAATCGTATTGATTGGGAATCCTACGTTTTCAGGAATTGACCATTCGCCAGGTACTTTTTCTGTTGTGTAGAAAATATCCAAACCACCCAATCCTATCAATCCATCAGAAGAATAATACAAACGATTGTTGATATCCATGAATGGAAAAACCTCACGTCCTTCTGAGTTGATAGCTGGTCCTAAGTTTTCTGGTGGTCCCCATCTTCCACTTTCTTTTTTAGAAAGGTAGATGTCCATGTCTCCAAAGCCACCTGGCATATCAGAAGCGAAATACAAAGTGTTTCCGTCAGGAGAAAGGGCAGGGTGAGCAACAGAATATTCATCACTATTGAAAGGAAGACTTTCTAAGTTACCGAATTTTCCATCAGAAACTTCAGATGCAGAGTAAACTTTCAAACGAACGTATCCTTCGTCATCTTTTCCAACTTTACGACCGATAATGTTATTTCTGGTAAAGAAAATTTCTTTTCCACCTGGAGCGAAAGTTACTACAGCATCGTGATATTTAGAGTTCAATTTGTTTCCAAATTTTTCAGGACGTGCGTAAACGAATTCACCACACATGCCATCTTCTCCTTTTTCAGTTTCTTTGGCTTCTGAGTAGTAAAGCTCCAAGAAAGGTTGACCAGTCCAGCCATGCTCTCTTTTTACCATGCTACCTTTATCTCTATCTGAAGCGAAGATGATACCGTCACCGTAGTAGTTAGGACCAAAATCATCCAAATCAGAATTGAAATCTAAGTGCTTTACTTCAAAGATGCCAGCACCTTTGGTCATCAACTCTTGTTCGTAATCACATGCACGAGACAAGTATTGTCCACGCAAATCATCAGGAACTGCTTCGATATATTGGTTGTACCATTCTCTGGCCAACTCACATTTGCCATTGCGTTGTAGCATTTGGCCGTAGTGTAATTTTGCAATTGGTTCTGCTTCAGCCAATCTTACGACCTGACCGTACCAAAACTCACCGTTGCCCGCATCACCTATTTTTCTGTAAGCTTCTGCGATATTGATTTTGGCTTCCGCCACATCATTTTTTTCCAAAACTTGATTGTAAATCTCAATTGCTTGAATGTAATTGAGATTGTCCATCATCCTTTTGGCTTGTTTTAATTTTGAACTCTGTGCGTTGGCTCCTATCGCTAAGAAGAAGATCAACAAAACAGAGAGTACATTTCTGGACATCATTTTTGCAGATTTGAAATGGTTAATAGATTTAAAACGAATGTCTAATCGATTGAGTGTTGTTTTTAAATTCATTATAAAAAATTAAGCATTCGATTATTGAGCGAGTTACTTTAAAACGCTCTTAAATATAAATAATTTTAATATTAATTAGAAATAACGTGGCGTAACAATTTTCTTAGTTCTATAATTGAACTCGTAACCCAACATTACTTCGAAAGAGCCATTGGTAACTTGACTCAACTCCGTCAATGGATAATCATAAGCTGCACCAAAACGCATTCCATTTGGCAAGAACCAAGAGAACCAGATATCTGCTGAGTCAAAAGAACTGGTTGCATTAGAACCAAAACCTTCAATTGCAGAGCGGAATGATGCGCCTAACCAAAATGTTTGTTGAAATAAGAAAGAAAGGTCAATATCAAATTCTGTAGGTGCTCCAATATTTTTGAACTGATCTTGTTTGTCTGCAGCTGCAAAAAGTCCCACGTTTTTGATCAACATAGATGGTTTGAATACCAATGCATCTCCTTTTACTGGAATTGCTCCTCCCATGGAGAAGAAGTAGTGTCTTGCCTGACGTGCATAGATATCAGTTGTAATATTTTTTCTCAAATCATACTCTATCAAGTGCGGTGACGCAAAACCTGCATAGAATTTAGGAGTTGAGAAGTAAAGTCCTGTACCAAAGTTTGGTAAGAAGCTATTCTGATCGTTTAAGAAAGAAGGATCTGTTCCATCTTCCAAATCCAATTGGTTCCAGTCAGTAGCGTAATTTTCAAATCCACCCTGAAGACCAACTGATAATTTTTTATTGCCACCCAATGGAATTCGGTAAGCATATACTAAATTGATACCTGTCGTTCTGGTCGGTCCAATTTTATCGTTTACTAAACTAAAGCCTACACCAACTCTATCTGATTTGAGTGGAGTATGTGCGGTAATAGTCTGACTTTCAGGAGCTCCTGGTACGCTCAACCATTGATTTCTGTAAAGTGCCGCTATAGCCATGTGTTCATTTGAACCCGCATAAGCTGGGTTGAAAACCAAACTGTTGAACATGTACTTGGTAAACATTGCGTCCTGCTGTGCAGTCAAAGTAGTTGCTCCCCCAAAGAGTAGGATAGTAAGTAGGATGTGAAATAAATTTCTCATAATTTTCTTTTTGAAATAGTTTTAAATCTAAGTATTTATTATTCGTGAATATGTTTTAAAAATTGATTGAACACATTCGCATTAAAAAGGGGGCAATTGATGCCAGTTATATTTTAGAATAAAGTCTAATTATCGATTTATTTGTAAAAAGCCTTTGAATCGCTCGCCGTTTCCGAGGTCGATCAAATAGAAGTAAGTTCCATCGGGTAAATCCATGTCATTCCACGTACCGTCCCAAGAGTTTCTGTATCCTTCCATTTCAAATACTAAATTTCCCCATCGGTTAATGACCTTTACTTTGTTTTGAGGGTAATTTTCAATACCATCAATCACCCAAGTGTTGTTTTCTTCACTATTACCGGGAGAAATTCCATTGTAAATTATCAAAGTATCAGAAACACATCGAATATCAACCACTACCCATGCAGTGTCACAACCTATTGTATTGCAAATTCTATACTCAAAACTGTCCAAACCACAAAAATCATTGTCTGGAGCATAATTGATTATACAATTAGCAGTAGTATCTGCGGTACCATTGATGGGAGGAGTTAGAATTTCGAGTAAAACCTTTGTGCCGGGAATGGTATCATTGACCGTCACATCTATTGTAAGGGGAGTATTTTGGTCTGTTGCAATTGTATCGTTTACTGCGACTGGGGGCTCCATCATCATTGTATCATTCGGGTCTGGAATGACTACAATTTTGAAGAATGTAGTGTCACAAATATCATTCTCATTACATATAATAACACAAGCACTATCCGTGCCAAGTCCAATTGCTTGAGTTTCAACGCATAAAGTTACGCTATTTGGGTTAAAGATGACAGAGCTATCCGCATTTTGAGGACAAACGTTCGTAAATATATCTACATTTCCACCTATTTCATCATTAACTAAACAGTAAAGCGTATCTGTTCCAAGTGTGAGCGTATCACAGATGGTAGTGGTTTTTGGTACTAAACTGGAAATGATAACACAAGTCGTATCCGAAAAACCTCGGTCATCCACTACAACCAAACAAGCGGTATCGATACCTGGATTGACTGCGGCATAGTTGACACAGTAAGTTCCATTATCTTCATAAATTGAAAATACTGCTGAAGTCCCTCCTGACGCTGGACATACATTTTCAAAAGAAACAACATCACCACTCAATTCTCCTATATTGATGCAAAAATCATCTGACTCACCAACATAGAGTGAGTCAAAGAAATATTCAGTCTCAGGAAAACAATCAGGTTCTAAAGCGGAAACGATAAGTGTTTGTGTTTCGCAAACCCCATTCACGTCACAGATTACAAAACAAGCTGTATCGGTTCCACAAGTTACACCTTGGTACTTGATGGTTGTTGAACAATTGAACTCTGGATTGATCAAAAAATTGACGGCAGGAGAAAAGTTATTACTACATTCGTTGTAGATGGTATCGACAGGCCCCGTGAGCATGGAAGTGTCCAAGCATCGGGTTCTAATTTCTCCCAAGTCAAGTGAAAGGGTATCATAAATAGTGGTATCTCCAACAAGGAGGATTGACATTTCGTTTTTGAAACTATGGTCAGTTTCTACCGCCTCATTGGCGAGTAAAAAGGACAGGTTGCAAAAGCAAAGCAACAAAATTAAGTGTGTTCGGATATTCATCAGATTGCAAATTTAGATTGGAGGGAAAAGCCCTCGTTTTCTCGTTCAAAAATCAACTCGCTTGTGGGTATGGTTATGTTGATTTTAGATATTATGATTTATCGACATATAAACCGAAAATCATGCCAATTACATTTTAAAAAATTCATATATGTAAAAACATATATTTTTAAAACTCCTAAAATCAGTGGAATACATAAGTGGTGGTGGGATTTGTAATCAAATGATATACAATTGTTTACAAATATAAAGTAAACTTAATACATAATTTGTGAAGGAAAAAATTATATTCAAATTTATTAAAATATGATTCTAAAAAATATTTACATCTACCCAGTCAAATCCCTTGCTGGTATCGAACTTTCAGCCGCAAAAATGGAAGTTCATGGACTTGAATTTGACCGCAGGTGGATATTGATTGATGATCGTGGTAAATTTGTAACCCAACGAAATGACGCCAAATTGACGCAGATAAAAACGGCCATCCGAGATGGTTTTTTGATCTTGGAAACCCGTGGTCAAATGGCTTTGCAGATTCCTTTAGAGCAAAAGAATACCATTGTAGAAAAGGTGAAAATTTGGGGAGACTTGAGTCAAGGTATTGACGAAGGAGTCGATGCCGCCAAGTGGTTTAAATCCGCTTTGGGCATTGATTGCAAGCTATTTAAAATGGCTCCTGATGCGATTCGTAAGAGTTCGATTCCTTTTAGAAAAGAACCTAAAAAGGTAAGTTTTGCGGATAGTCAACCCATTCTCATTACAAATGAAACTTCTCTTGAGGAGCTAAATAGTAGATTAGATTCGCCTGTTCCAATGAGTCGTTTTCGTACCAATTTTGTCGTAAAAGCTCCCCTGGCTTTCGAAGAAGATAATTGGAAATTTTTTACAATAGGAGATACAAAGTTTAAAGTAAAAAAGGCCTGTGGTAGATGCAATGTGATAAACATTGACCAAATAACAGGTGAAATTTCCAAACAAAAAGAGCCTTTTGAAACGCTTTCAACTTATCGTTTTTTTAATAAAAATGTGAATTTTGGAATGCGGTGTAAGTTGGCAGGTGAGGATTCGAAAATGATTAGAATAGGGGAAGAGGTTCGAAGTGAGTAGTTTGTCAGGTTGCCCGTTTTTTACGTTGCCATTGTTGCTATGTTGAGCGTTCCTTTTAGATTGTCCGAATAACGGTGCGTTAGAAGGGAAAAAAATCCGCGAAAATCCGTGTGTATCCGCGTGATCCGCGTTCCACTTCATCACTTGGGCAAGTCGCTTTAAGCAAGTCGCTCCAACCAATCAAACATAAAAATCCAAAATAAACAAAACGCCAAAAACCACACTGGCGATACCATTGGTAGTAAAGAAGGCCATATTGATTTTTGAAAGGTCATCTGCTTTTACCAAGCGATGTTGATTGACGAGTAACCCTAAAAAGATAATTAACCCTCCCCATTGAAGGAATTGCATTTGAGGGTAAAGATTTTTTACCATAAAACTCGCGGCTATCATAAAACTTGCAGACAGTAGGTGAGAAAATTTCGATAACATCAATGCTTTTTCTTTGCCTAAATATACTGGAACAGAAAAGAGATTGTTTTTTCTATCAAAAACTTCATCCTGAAGGGCGTAGATGATATCAAAACCCCCAACCCAAAAGAGCACTGCTCCTGAATAAAGCACTGGTACTAAATGAAATTCTCCCGTCACTGCCAAAAAAGCACCAATCGGCGCCAAGGCCAATCCAAGTCCCAACACAAAATGACAAATACCTGAAAATCGTTTGGTATAACTATACCCTAAGGTGACAACTAAAGCAATCGGAGAAAGGTAAAAACAAAGTGGATTGATAAACCAAGTTGTCAAAATGAAGAGTAAAGAGCAGATGGTTACAAAAGTAATTGCAGCTGTCGGGGTGATAATTCCCGCTGGTATTTCACGAGTTGCAGTCCGTGGATTGAGCATGTCGATATCTCGATCCAAATAGCGATTGAAAGCCATAGCGGCACTTCTGGCGAGTATCATGCACGCCAACACTAATCCCAATGATTTCCAGCCAAACTCGAAAGAATCGGTATGTATGCCTAAGAAGTAGCCAACAAGCGCAAAAGGCAGCGCAAAAATTGTATGGCTGAACTTAATAAGGGAAAGGTAATTTTTCATCGTCGTACTTTCATTTCATTGAGCAACAAAGGAAGGTAAGCTATGTTTAAAAACAAAAAAAAGGTGATGCCGAATGACATCACCTTTTTTTTATTTTTTAATTCAGTTGAATCTTATTGATTTACTTGAATTTGTGGTGCAGCAGTTTCTGCGCCAGCAGCAGGAGTTACCTCTCCAACCAATGCTACGAAAGATTGTACAGGATCTGTATTTGCTGTAATTGTAACTTTTTGGTTACGTGGCCCTTTTTTTCCTTTTGAGTTGAACTCAACAGTAATTGACCCTGACTCACCAACTGGAATTGGCTCTCTTGGCCATTGTGGTACCGTACATCCACAACTTCCTTTTGCATTACTAATAATTAATGGCTCTTTACCAGTATTTGTAAATTTGAAAGTATGTGCTACTACCTCACCTTCATCAACAGTTCCAAATTTGAATTCTGTTTCGTCGAAAGTCATTGTTGTAGTTGGACCAGTTGGCGCTGCTTCAGCGGCTGGTGGAGTTGGAGTTGTTGCTGGGTTAGCAGCATTTGGTGTTACTGTATTTGAAATTGCCTCACGTGCACCTTCTTTAGCAGCACTTCCGTCTTCTCCGCAAGAAGCAAGAAATGATACAACTAAAACAACTGAAAAAAGAATACTTAATTTCTTCATTACTAAGTGTTTTTGGATAAAATAATAATTAGATTATAAATTAATTTTGTCGAGAACAAAGTTATAAGCAAAGTGATTTTTCCCCAGTTAATAGCCTAAAAATATGTGTTAACGGCGTGTTAAGCATATTATTTTTGCTAATAAGTAGCTTAAATTAAACAATCGTCATTTTTGACAGAGCAGATTTTTTGCTAACCAAGGCAAAAAATCTTTGCATAGCCGCGCTACGGAAATATTTTTTAACGCAGGGTAGCGAAAAATTTGTTTGTCAAAAATGTGTCGATTATTTGAGTTAGGCTACTTAAGTAGCGCGGTTTGAATAGTCGTTATTTTTGACAGCGCAGGTTTTTTACACTTTGCAAACATATACGATGTTTTTTTAATACGTCAATTATCATGCCTATGTAAGGGAACGAGTTTTATGTTGTAAGTTTTAACTTGAAAAAGTAGTTCCGTAGCGCTGCTGTGCAACGATTTTTTGAATGTTTTAAAAGAAAAAATTACGGCGCATAATGGCTCAATTTATTAAATCAGTTTTACTAAGAGAGAATTACTCTTTTCAATAAAAAAAGACCCACGATGAAACATCGCAGGTCTTTATGTGGATTTTGTTTAGCGTCCAATAATAAAAATTTATTGGGCGTTCTCAATTTCGGTTATCTTGAAACCATGATACTTTCAGTATGGATAACTCTATCTTGTAAAACAACGTTTACAATATTCTTTCCGGCAGTTACACCGCTAATATCGATTGGGCCTTCGCCTTCTATAGAAAATTTCTTGATGTATTTTCCGTCTTCACTTGTGATATTGATTTGAGCACCTTCAACATTTTTTAGATGCTTAATCCAAAGTTTAGAGTAACTATCGTCAATTTTTACTTTAAGGTCATTCAAAGTTTTTACCTCTGCCGTTGGAGTATTCTCCAAGTTCAAATCAGCAAAAAGCCATTTGTAGGCATTTCCAAACTCACGCGCCCAATATGACTCTGAATGCTTGCCATCAGGGTGAATTATTTTTCTAATACTTTCTGAACCATGGCCCATTGTTCCAAGCATGTCAACCATTTTGTTCAAACCACTTAACATCTCATTGCCTTCACCTTGTCCAGCAATAGTGTAGTATTTAAGGTTACCTCTTTTACCTTTTGAGGTTGTGTGCGTATAAGCTTCTTTTGAAAACCAAAATGAAGGAGAAAGTACACCTACTTTCGAAAATACTTCTTGGTATTCCATTGCTACATAGTGCGAAATCAATCCACCCATAGAGCTACCGATAAGTCCTGTATATTCTCTATTCGGTAATGATCTGTAAGTAGCATCAATGTAAGGCTTCAAAGTTTTAACGATAAATTCGCCGTACTCTTTGCCTTCTCCACCTGCTTCCAACTGATTGTTGTACCAAGGTGAATATTCATCTAATCTTCTCCAACCTCCGTTTTCAACGGCAACTATGATAGCACCATAGTCACCTGCGTTGAAAAGGGCATTCATCGTTTCATCAACTTTCCATTCACCCGAAAATGATGTTTTTTCGTTGAAAAGATTTTGGCCATCTTGCATATAGATAACCGGATATCTTTTTGTTGAGGTTTCGTAGTCTGGTGGTAGATAAACCCAAACTTTTCTATTCCTTTCCAATTGAGGAATGTAAAAGTCCATGTCCATTAAGTAAACATTCTTTTGAACAGAAGGATTGTCAGATTTAGAACCCAACAAATTGTCCCAACTGATAGAAGCTTCGATTGTCCCAGTGGCATTTGAACCACTCGAAAATTTTACTTTAGAATTTTCCTGAAATAAATTTACTGATTTTGAGCCGTCACTGTTGGTGGTGGCATTTGATGCGAGGTACTCTGCTTGAGGACCGGTGAGTCGGACTTGCAGTTGCCCAAAAGCGCACTGCAGTGCGAAAACACAGATTAATGTTAATAAATAATTTTTCATGTACTGCTCTCTTAACTTGGAGGTTTAGAAATCGGTTTAATCCCATCTTTGTCATTTCTCTTAAGCCTTCCCACAGGCAAGAAACGATCAATTTAGCGAATAAAAATTATAAGTGTTTTATTTTAATTGGTTTGTACCCACTTAATTTCCCAATAAAGTAAATATAACCAATGCAAACGTTTGTTTTATCAAACGTCTTATTTCTGTAGTGTTTCGTTACTATGTGTGTTTTTCTCGTAGAAATGTATAAGTCTGAATTCTGTAAGGAGTTGGGGTTATGAATTCGGAAAGTGCAAATATTATTCCAAGGACGCGCAAAAATCGAAATTTCTATCTTAAAAAAAGAATTTTCCCAAAAAAATATTTGTCACAATAAAAATGCTAAAATTCTTCAAAAAAGCGAATATTGTATTGGTAATTTGATGTGAAATAGTGTATTACAAATGAAATATAAACATATTTTAAATAATTAGATATCAGATTACACTCTTTTTAAAAATCATCAGTGTCACAATTTTTGGCTTATAAATACGAAAACATCTACAATATATTATTAGATGCTTTAATATGTGTTCATTTTAACACTTTTTATAAATTATTGGGTGCTTCTATTTCTATTCACTGATGCGTTTGCCCTCAACTCTGATCGACATAGAACCAAAAAATAGAACCGTCCGCCGCCGCATTCGTTGCTTTAAAAACAATTTCAGAATCAAAATCTATTTTTGAGTGGTAGTTTTTCGATTATTCTTCGTTGCATTATAACTTTTTTAAACTTTCAAAAATTGTTTTAAATCTGTTGGTCTTCCTTATTTTAGCGCCCCCATTCACTCATTCACTCATTTTTTGTCTATGCTAATCCTTCCAATGTTTCCGCTTCAATTGGTCGTCTATCCAGGCGAAAAACTAAACCTGCATATTTTTGAAATGCGGTATCGCCAGTTGATCAACGAGGTAGCCGTCAGTGGCAACACATTTGGCGTACCAGCATTCATCAGCAATCAAGTTATGACGTTTGGAACTGAAGTCGAATTATTAGAAGTTTCAAAAAAATATGACGACGGCAAAATGGACATCAAAACCAAAGGCATTGGCATTTTTAAAATTCATGAGTTCTTTCCAACAGCTGAAAACAAACTCTACTCCGTTGGTGAAATTGAAAAACTGTCTTTCGAATCCAAAGGTGATATTTTTGTTGCTGCTGAGATTCTCGACAAAACGGAGCAGCTCTACAAAATACTCAAAATCAATAAGCCATTACCTGATGACCCAAAAGATTTAGACCTTTATAAAATGGCACATGATATCGGATTGAGTTTGAGCCAAGAGTATCAACTCCTCACCATTTCTACTGAAATAGAACGACAAAAATTTATTCTTAAACACCTGAATCAATTACTCCCCACTGTTTCTAAAGTTGAAGAAATCAGAAGGAAAGCCAAACTGAATGGGCATTTTAAAAATATCATTCCACCGAAGTTTTGAGAGAACTTTGAATCAAAGTTAGGCGATTTGTTGAGTGCTTTTTTATTCGTTGGATAGGACACGGATTTAACGGATTGAATAGGATAAAGACGGATTTTTTTCGTGATTATTAGCGAATGTACTTTACAGTGTGCATTAATTTTAAATTTCGATTTTTGATAAAATTTTGAATTTATTATTAAATTTTGTAATTTTGAGGTATCAAATTCGTTA
Source organism: uncultured Saprospiraceae bacterium (assembly GCA_938010715.1). Classification (GTDB taxonomy): domain Bacteria; phylum Bacteroidota; class Bacteroidia; order Chitinophagales; family Saprospiraceae; genus JAGQWW01. The sequence goes on along the minus strand of CALLVG010000081.1, from coordinate 4,782 downwards.
TAATGGAAGTTGAAATTTTAGAAGTAAATTCTAAAAAAAAGAAGGCCGCACTTATTAGCAAGTCTACATTGAATGAGTTGCCTAAAATTAAAGATGGCTGGAGTTTTAATTGGAAAAAACTATTCAAAATAGAAGGTGGAGAAATCTACAAACTGACTTTGAAAACCGAAAATCCAGGTGTAGAAGGAGTCATGATGCTTACAATAATGTACGATGAAATGGTTTTTATGAATAACATAGAAATTGCTCCTCATAATATAGGTTCTGGAGGAAATTATGATAATGTTGCTGGCTGTTTGATAGCATTTGGATGTTTGATGGGATTGGAATGGGGACGTGGAAATTATTATGGATTTCTAACTTTTGATAGTAAAACTGAACTAATACCACTTTACCATGAAAAGTATTTAGCTGATTTTGCAATGGGGAAAAGAATGTTTATTACTCCTGATAACGGCTTGAAACTTATCAAGAAATATCTAAATTTAGATTTATGAAAAATCAAGAAATAAATGCAGGTGGAGTCAATGGTACTGGAGAAGGAGTGGTTAATGTAAATTCCGAGAGTTTTAAAGCGCTTAGAAAAGCGGTAGAAGAACATGCTAAAACCATCCCTGAAAAGGATAAAATCCGATACCGGTTAATTTCTGTTCGATTACAAATGGAGACTTATCTCAGAGAAGAAATCTCTGAACAAAAATCAGTTGGTGATTTTTTGAAACAATGCATATCAGCGCTTGGCGTCAAAAATAAAGAATTCGCTGATTTTATTGAGATTAAAGAATCGAACCTTAGTTCTATAATTAAAGGTAAAAGACGTGTCCCTCCTGAATTGGCTTTTACGCTAGGTTCGCTCCTCAATGTTCCACCCAATCTTTGGTTAGGCGTTCAAAGTAAAAATGAATTATTGAAGGTGGAAGCAACTGAACCAAAGAAATTTGATAAATTTAAATTGGAAACGTTTTTTGAAAAGATTGGTCGGTTGAAGAATTCTTATGATTCGTCGAATTCGCTTGGGATGGTTAATGAGCCAGAGGAGTCTTAGAAGTGCTGGTTTTTTAATCAGCCGAAGCTTTAGTTCATTATTTCAATTCTTTTATAAATTCAAAAATAGATTCGTTTCTGAAAAAGAGGCTTTCATGATCTGGATAATAAATCCAAATTTGATTTAGCTCTGCGGCAGTGTTCCCAATTAATAAAGTATGATTTCCTTCCAAATGGCCGATGGCTAAGAATCTATTAATAAATGGTTCTTTCGATTTTTTATAATCAATATTATATTCTTTGATTAAATTCAAATCATAAAACCCTCCAAATTGAATTGGGTCATAAACATCCTTTTTTATGTTGAATAACTTTCCATCGTGATGTTTTAACTGTTGAGGGAAATTTAGTAAGGCATAGATGTAATCAGAAGGGACGGTTAGTTTTTGTTCTTTTTGAAACAGAAAGAGTTCTTCAAACAGTTTTTCCATCTTAAATACTATGACGATTTTATTACAATGATTTTAAAGATCTAAAGTAAGTACAATATTTTCTTGAAAGAAAAAGAATGTATCTAAATTAGCGCCCCAATAAATCACGATGAACTGCAACCCATGAATTTATTCATGAGCACACTGCCAGCAACCCACGAATTCATTCGTGGTATATCATGCACTCAACCAAATTAATGAGAAACATAAAAATAATATCCGCTGGAGCGGGCTCTGGAAAAACCTACCGACTCACCCAAGAGATGGTACAAATGCTCTCCGATAAGGATGCAGAAGGGAAACCAAAAGTGCGGGCAAGTGGAATCATCGCCACCACCTTTACCAAAAAAGCAGCGGCTGAATTGCAAGAACGCGTCCGCGTAAAATTGCTGTCTTCTGGCATGACAGATGAAGCCAATGACTTAGCCAATGCCATGATTGGAACCGTACATGGATTGGGTGTGAACCTGTTGAAGCGATTTGCATTTGAAGCGGGCGTGTCACCAGAGGTTCAGATTTTGGCAGATGAAGACCAGCAGACGATGTTCAATCAATCCCTTTCTCAGGTGTTGAAAATGGATGTCATTATCAAAATGACGGAGCTATCGAACCGATTGGGTTTGAGTAAAAAAGGGGAGTATGATTGGCGAAAAGATGTAAAGCAACTCACTGAGGTAGCACGTGCCAATGACTTCTCTATCGAAGTTTTGGAACAAAGCAAAAAGCAATCTTTCGAAAGTTTTAAAAAGTTTTTACCAAAAAAATCAAAAGGTGACTCTGCTGAATGGCACGCTGCTTTGAAAGATAAATTGGAAGAAACTATTGATGCTTTGGACGCAAATGAAGATACGACCAAAACAACCAGCAACGCTGTTTCAGATTTAAAATCTTTTAGAAATGAATTGAAGGTTCGTGGTGAATTGTTTTGGCATCAATGGGCAAAAATTTCTAAACTAAAAGTAGGGGCAAAGAGTCGAGAGGATTTTGAACCTTTACACGAGTTTGCCAAAAGTCATGACGAATGTGTTGATTTTCAAAAAGATATAAAATCATTTATTGACCAATTGTTTGATTTGACAATTGCTGGAATTGAGGAATATCAACGCTACAAAAATCAACGCGGGTTGATTGATTACACCGATATGGAGGCGTTGGTGAAGAAATTATTGGACAATCCAGCTGTCAATCAGGTTTTGAGTGAGGAGTTGGATTTATTGATGGTTGATGAGTTTCAGGACACGAGTCCTTTGCAATTGGAGATATTTTTGAAACTATCAAAACTCGCTAAAGCGTCGGTTTGGGTGGGTGATCCGAAGCAAAGTATTTATGGTTTCAGAGGTGCTGAACCAAAATTGATGGAAGCCATCGTCGAAGCATCAGGCGGTATCAAACCAGAAAATATTCAAGAATTTTCATGGCGGTCACGTCAAGATGTGGTTCATGCAACTAATGCCATTTTTGTAAAATCATTTAGTGATTTAAAAGAAGAACAAGTTCGACTTATTCCAAAAAGAACAACTGCCGAAGAGCCAAAAGAAATGCAAAATTCATTCGCTTTGAATCACTGGCATTTTAAAAAATCTCCTGAGTTGAAAAGAATGCCAGGCAAACCGTGGATGGAAAACTGCATCGCAACAACGCTCAAAAATCAATTGGAGGCAGGCATCCCAATTGTCCCAAAAGGTGAAACGGAAGTGCGCACGGCTCGCCCTGGAGATGTGGCAATTCTTTGTCGTTCGAATGGAGAATGTCAAACAGTTGCAGAAGCATTGCATCGAGCAGGTTTGAAGGCTGCGATTTCGAGAGCAGCACTTTTGCATACTGCCGAAGCGACTTTGGTTTTGGCTTGTTTGAAATTTATTTTAAATAAAAGAGATACACTTTCATTGGCAGAGGTTTTGAAATTGGCCGATAATTGGTCCACCGAAAAAATCATTGAGCACCGTCTCGACTACCTCGAAGACTTTGAAGCTGACCCAAGTTTGAAACATAAATGGGCTGCAGATATTCCTATTATAGAACACCTTTCTCGATTAAGAAAACAGGTCATAGAGTTGTCCAGTTCTGAAATTTTGAACTTGTTGCTCGACGAACTCGACCTAAGAAGAACCATCGTCCAATGGGGCAAAACGGAACAACGACTCGCCAATGTAGATCGACTTTGTAAATTGTCGTTACAATATGAGGAGGCGTGTAATCGCTTGCATACGGCTGCTTCTTTGGGTGGTTTTTTGTTGTGGTTGTACGACCTTGAGGGCAAAGGACTTGATGAGCAAGGAAGTGGTGAAGGGCCTCATGCCGTCAACGTTTTGACCTATCATAAAAGTAAAGGTTTGGAGTATCCTGTTACGATTTGTCATAGTTTAGAAAATCGGTTGTGGGATTCGATTTGGGGCATTGAAATTATTCCAGAATCAGAAGAAGTTGATTTGGATAACTTGCTGGGCAACAGATGGTTACGTTATTGGATTAATCCGTATGGCGACCAGATCAAAGCTACTGGAATTCAAGATCGATTGCTCGAAAGTGATATTCAAAAACAAAAAACGGAACATGCAAAACAGGAGGAAGCACGACTCATGTATGTGGGCATCACACGTGCGCGAGACTACCTCGTTTTCCCGTCAAGGGAAGGCAGAAAAACCAGTTGGCTTAACCGTGTTTGGAATGGCGTTGATGACCAGCCAACCCTCGACCCAACCACCAACGATAGTCCATGGGAATGGAATGATGAGATTTTAACGATTACCAATGAGATGGGATATTTTGGCTCTTCTTTTTCAGAGTCGGAAATTCCTTTAGAGAAAATTGAGTTTATCAAACCTCCTTCTGGTCATAATTTTTCTAAAGGTTATGAAATACAATTAGTCAACGAAAAAATTGATGCTGCTCCTAAATTAAAAGTATCGAAACGCAATACTTTTTCACCTCCGTTGGAAGTAGATTTGGAAGCCAACCGAGGGGTGGTTTTGAAAATGGTTAACAGCATTTTAGCTGCTGACAATCAATCTTATGATTTGTCGGTTCGTCGTGAAATGGCAGAAGGTTTGCTTCACCGCTACGAATTGGAGGAATATATTCCGACCGAAAAATTGATGCGCCACAGTGATAGCTATCTCGAATTTATTAAAACAAATTATCCGAACGCAAAGCATTACCGAAAATATCCATTCAAAACAACGCATGACAATCGCGTTTTTGAAACAACGATTGATCATCTTTTAGTTTTGGAAAATAGGGTGGTGGTCATACACAATTCGTCTTATGCTGGCCTCGCCAAAGGTGCCGAGAAAAAACTCAATGATAT
>CALLVG010000080.1 GCA_938010715.1 uncultured Saprospiraceae bacterium | reverse complement strand
TTGGCTTTGCTGATGGGCGTTTTTATGTATTTCATGCGGCAGACGATTATTGTGGTTTCAAGATTGATTGAGTATGATTTACGAAAAGAGATTTTTAATCATTACGAAAAATTGGATATCGCTTTTTACAAAAGAAATAATACAGGTGATTTGATGGCGCGAATCACGGAGGATGTCACGAAAGTGAGAATGTACCTCGGCCCAGCGATTTTATATGGAATAAACTTGACTTCGCTTTTCGTAATGGTCATATATGCGATGCTAAGTGTGAATGTTGAGTTGACACTTTATAGTTTGGCGCCGCTACCGATTTTGTCGATTTCGATATATTATGTGAGTAATATTATTCATAGCAAAAGCACCAAGATTCAGAAGCAATTGGCACGTTTGAATAGCATTTCGCAAGAGGTTTACTCAGGGATTCGAGTAGTGAAATCTTATGTGCAAGAAGGGCCAATGGGTCGCTTCTTTCAAAAAGAAAGTGACGAATACAAAACCAAATCACTTGAACTCGCCAAAATTGATGCACTCTTTTTTCCATTGATGGTTTTGTTAATTGGAATTAGTACCATCATTACGGTTTATGTTGGTGGTTTGAAAGTTACGACAGGAGAATTGACCCCTGGAAATATTGCGGAGTTCGTAATTTATGTCAACATGCTCACTTGGCCAGTGACAGCAATTGGTTGGATTGCCAGCATCATTCAGCAAGCAGCAGCGAGTCAAAAAAGAATCAACGAGTTTCTAAAAACGGAACCAACTATTCTAAACTCGACAACAGGAGATAGTCCATTGGAAGGAGCGATTAGGTTCAAAAATGTAGGTTTCAATTATCCAGACACAGGCATTCGAGCAATAGATGGAATTTCTTTTGATTTGAAAAAAGGTCAAAAACTCGCCATCGTTGGGCGAACAGGGTCAGGTAAAACGACGGTTGCTGATTTATTGGTTCGTCTGTATGATGTCTCAGAAGGAAGTATTGAGATTGACGGAAAAGATATTCGTGAAATTGATTTGGCTAATCTTCGAAAACGCGTTGGTTACGTGCCGCAAGATGTCTTTTTGTTTTCAGATTCGATTGCTAAAAATATCCAATTTGGAAGGAGAGATGCTTCTCAAACAGAGGTTGAAACCTTCGCTAAGTATGCAGCCGTTCACAAAGATATTGCTGAACTTCCAATGCAATATGAAACACTTGTCGGTGAACGTGGTGTAACACTTTCAGGTGGTCAAAAACAGCGCGTTTCGATTGCTCGTGCTTTGATAAAACAACCAGATATCGTCATTCTCGATGATTGTTTGAGTGCAGTGGATACCAATACAGAGAAGCAAATTTTAGATTATTTCGATACGGCTTTGGCTAATAAAACGGCCATCATTATCACGCATCGAATTTATGGCCTTTTGGAATTTGATAAAATCATCGTGCTCGACGATGGTAAAATTTCGGAAGAAGGAACACATGAAGAACTGCTTGCAATGAAAGGGTATTATTTTGATTTGTTTGAAAAGCAGAGTCGGGAGGAGGTTTGATTTTTTTGCACCTTGCTAGGTTTTTTTTGCACCACAAAAGGCACAAAAGATCACAAAAGATTTTTTAAAAAAAACTGGAAATAATACTTTTATGAAAACTAAATATTATGAGAATAACAAAATCTTACCTTAAAGACTTAACTTATCATGTTACAGGTGCTGCAATTGAAGTACATAAATCACTTGGGCCAGGGTTACTAGAAAGTGTATATCATAAATGTCTAAAACATGAATTAGAGCTTCGTCGAATTAATTTCACCTCAGAATTTAGAGTCCCAATTTCTTACAAAGGGATAGTAGTGGAAGTCGATGATTTAAGATGTGATTTTTTGATTGAAAATATTCTTCCTCTTGAACTAAAATCAGTGGAAAAAATTTTGCCAATTCATGAAGCTCAAATACTTACCTATATAAAACTTCTTTCCGCACCAAAAGGCATTCTGCTAAATTTTAATGTCGTTAATCTTTATAATGATGGGCAAAAAACTTTTGTATCTGAGTCCTTTCGAAATTTACCTTTCGAATAACTTTTGTGATCTTTTGTGATCTTTTGTGCCTTTTGTGGTGCAAAATAATCTTTCACTGTGCAAAAAAAAAATCACAAGAACCCATCTACATCAACCCCATTTTGATACATTTCCCAGACAGGACTTCTTTCGCGTAGATGTTTAACGCCTGCTGTGATAGTTTTTACCACCTCCTCAATTTCTTCTCTGGTCGTGAATTTTCCTAATGAGAATCGAATAGACGCTTGCGCTAAATGATTGCTCAATCCCATTCCAATCAAAACATGGCTTGGCTCGATAGAAGCAGAAGTACATGCCGAACCAGAAGAAACCGCCAACCGCTGATTAAACGTGCTCATCAAATCTTCTCCATCAATAAATTTGAAGGCCATGTTGCAAACGTGAAAGAGTCGTTGTGTTTGGTGACCGTTGACCGAAGAAAGTTCTATTTTTTCCAAGAGGGTATTTTCTAATTGGTCTCGGAGTGTTTTTAATTCAGTTGCGTTTTTTTCCATTTCTTCAATCGCAATTTCAGCAGCTTTTCCAAAACCAACAATCCCCGGCACGTTTAAAGTACCCGAACGAAAACCGCGCTCATGACCACCGCCATTCATTTGTTCAGCGACTTTGATTTTATTAGAAATATAAAGAGCGCCGACACCTTTCGGGCCATACATTTTATGAGCCGAAAAGGACATTAAATCAATACCCAACTCTTTTGGATGTGTTTTGATTTTTCCAACTGCTTGGGTGGCGTCGCTAAAGAAAAAGATATTTTTTTTAGTACAAATTTCTCCGATAGATTTCATGTTTTGCAAAACACCAGTTTCGTTGTTTGCCCACATGATGGCAACCATAATGGTTTTTTTGGTAATGGTGTTTTCTAATTTTTTTAAATCAACCAAGCCATCAGGTTTTACATCCAAATAGGTGACTTCTGCACCCATCGTTTCCAGTTTTTTTAATGGGTCTAAAACAGCTTTGTGCTCGGTAGTCAGCGTGATGATGTGGTTTCCTTTGGTTTGGTATTGTTCGTAAATACCTTTGATGGCGAGGTTATTTGATTCTGTTGCGCCCGAGGTGAAGACGATTTCATTGGATTCAACTTCGATGAAGTTTGCGATTTGTTTTCGAGCATTTTTGACAGCTTCTTCGGCTTTCCAACCGATGGCATGAGTGCGGCTGGCAGCATTACCTGGGTTTTCATAAAACCATGGTAGCATCGCTTCTACTACACGAGGGTCGCAAGGCGTGGTGGCGTTATAATCGAGATAAATACTCTTTTGTTCCTGCTCGATCATTTATTTTCTTTTTCAAACCAAAGTGTTTTTCCATCTCCACTTTCACCATTGTAATTGATAGTGATTTCGTCGCCTGCTTTTATTTTTTTAACAGTAATGAACTCAATGGTTTGGTCAGCGAGATTGAGGTTGTATTCAGCATTGGAATCTTTTGCATGATTATAGATGGAGCCATAGCCAAGCGCTATAGCGCATTGTTTTTGGTCGATGCCCCATGTAAAATAGTAATCGTGCAACTTAGTTTCATGAATAATAAGACGATCTTCTTTTGACAAAACGATGACGGGACAAATTTCAATCAAAGAACCTTTTGGAATGTCAAGCCCGCAAAACATACCTCGTCCATCAATGTCGCTTGCTGCAAAGTATAATTCAGGTATGTGTTGCATGATTTCTTTTTTTTCGTAAAAGTACTAAAACTAAAAAGCACCTCCGTTTTTCACGAAAGTGCTTTTTAGTTTAAAAAAATGGAACTTATTTTAGTTTAAAAAAACGCTTAGTCGAAATAGAACGTCCACTTTGCATTTTTAAAAAATAACTTCCTGATGGGAAGTTTTCAATTGAAATATATTTCTGTTGAGCATCGGTATCTATCTTTTCAAAATGAACCATTTTTCCATTTATGTTAAAAATAGAAATTGCTTCTGCTGAAAAATTATTTGACCAATCAATAGTGATTCCGTCGTTACTTTGGGTAGGGAAAAGTCGCCAAAAATCGGCTTTTTTGAAATCAACAGAAAGGCTTCGACTATATTCAAATTTACCATCAAAATCAACTTGTTTTAAACGATAGAAATTTGATCCATCAACAGGGTGATTATGATTAAACTGATAAGATTGTTCCTCGAAAGTTGTTCCATTACCAACAATGTTTCCAACTGGGAAAAACACAATTCCATTTGTTGAATGTTCTATTTGAAAATAATCGTTATCCAATTCAGAAGCGGTCTTCCAACTTAAATTGATTACATCATCTTTAATTTTTCCATCAAAAGAAATTAATTCGACGGGTAAGGCCGCGCTTAATTCTTCGCATGTTGGTGGAGGTGTTCCTCCATTTGCAGTGAAAATTACATTTACTTCAAGGCATTCATCTTTTCTGTTCGTGAGTACAGTTATATCGAATGTGCCTGTAGTACCACCTGTGGCTAAACATCCTGTGAAGGGAGGTGTACCAGAGCCTGTGCTTGTAACCGTAGTACTCCCTACTGAGTAGGATTCTCCTGCATCTAAGTTCGAAAAACTGGTACAAGTTGGTTGGGTGATGTCAACCGTTACAGTTTGGCCTGCTGGTACCGAAACGGTAGCAGTTCCAAGCGTATTGTTGTTGCAGTTTCCTGTTCCGGCAGGACTGCATAACCCCGCAGTAACACATCCTCCTGTACAACCACACGTTTCAGCAGGATCTGTATTTGGACAAAGCGTAAAAGAACCCGCTTGCGCTCTTAATCCAAAGATTGCAATAAGATAAAAAAGTGGAAATAGTATTAGTTTTTTCATCGATAAACTATTTGAGTGAATGATTGTGTTCTCAAACAGGTCTTTGGGAAGAGGCATTAAGCTAAGGTCTTATTTTCTTACCGAAAACTATTGCGAGAACAAGGATATCATAAAAAACGCATAAAGTATTAAGAGCATAAATCCTGCTGCTCTCGGAATTTTATTCAAGGTACTAATAATAGCAAACATTATAGTTACGCCAAGCATAAAAGGAAGGCTAAAATCTAATACATTCTCTGGTATTTTAAGGTCGGAAATAAATCTTGGAATGGCCATCACAGCATAAGTATTAAAAATGTTAGAACCAATAACATTTCCTACCGCCATTTCCGATTTTCCTTTTCGAGCTGCATTTACACTGACAACTAACTCAGGTAAAGAAGTACCAAGTGCCACCAAACTCAAGGCAATTACTTCGGAAGGAATCTGCGCTAATTCAGATAATTTTGTAATCGCATGCATGGTGTAATCTGCTCCAATAGCAACGCCAGCTGCACCTACTACAATCATAGCATAATGCTTCCAGGTTGCTTTTGGCCGCTCGTTATCATTATCAGAATCGGTTCTCATCGAGTTTACCAAAAATACGATAAGTGCTGTGAAAAGCAATACCGCTTCCAAAACAGATAAGGCGGCATCTTGTAAACAGAAAAAGAGTAGGAACGCTGATACGACCAAAAGCGGCATATCTATTTCCATAATCATCTGCCCATTCATTCTGATTCCACCGCGCGACATGGCGGCGACTACGCCCAGAATTAGTAAAATATTAGTAATGTTACTACCGAGTACATTTCCAATCACGACCTCTGATTCTCCAGTATGAATAGCAGCTATAGAAGTCGCTAACTCAGGTAAAGAAGTACCAAAAGCAATAATCGTAACACCAATGATATAGGGCGAAATACCGAAAGAAAGACCAACTGCCTCAGCGGAATCGATAAACCAATCGGAGGAAAGTAGCAAAACTGTAAGTGCTCCAGCAAAAATTCCTAAGTACATTAATAATTCCATAAAGAAAGAAGGGTGTTTGGATTCCCTTCTGACCGCAAATGTATTAAATCTGCGTGTTTTATGATAATGCAATCAATGAACTTCAAAGATAGATGGTGAAACGGTAGAAGATGAGGAACTCATTTTATTTAAAAAGGCGCATGGCGGCGACACGGTTAAATTTGAAACAACGGTGTCGTCGCGATGCGCCTTGCATTTTCATGTTTTGGCATTGTTTTAACCAGAGAGTCTTCGCTACGTGCCTGCTAATTTTAGATGCCATGTCCTACAGTGAGATACTACTGGAATTTATTGCGACCACATATCATGCTCAAAATTCAAAATTTC
>CALLVG010000079.1 GCA_938010715.1 uncultured Saprospiraceae bacterium | reverse complement strand
CGACACATTTTTGACAAACAAATTTTTCGCTACCCTGCGTTAAAAAATATTTCCGTAGCGCGGCTATGCAAAGATTTTTTGCCTTGGTTAGCAAAAAATCTGCTCTGTCAGAAATGACGATTATTTAACTTAAGCTACTTAAAGGTTGTCTTTTGGTCAAAAAAGTAAAGATTCCTTATCTTCATTCTTAAATTCAAAATAAAAAAACATGAAAAAAATACTCATTCCTTTCACAGCAATGCTTTTTCTGGCGATTGTTAGTTGTGATAAAGGTGTTGACAAAAATATCGGCAACATCACAAGCACCTTTAACTGGAACCCTGAAAATTTTGCAGACAAAAAAATCGTAAGATACACTGTTGATGGATTTGATAAATTATCACTCGACCAGAAGAAATTAGTTTATTACCTCACACAAGCAGGAATGAGTGGTCGTGATATTATTTATGACCAATTGTATCGCCACAACTTGACTATTCGACGCGCACTAGAAAAAGTCATCAATGATTATAAAGGAAAACGCTCAGGTGAGGACTGGGATGCTTTAGTGCTTTACGCGAAAGAGGTCTTTTTTGCCAATGGAATTCATCATCATTATTCTTCCGACAAGTTTGTTCCAGAGTTCTCTCGTGATTTTTTTGAAACGGTTTTGAAAGAAGTAGGCCATACTGTTTCTGCTGAAGCTTTAAATGCGATGTTCAATCCAAGCGTCGATAACAAGCGTACCAACGTTGATCCTGAAAAAGGATTAGTCAAAGGTTCTGCTGTCAACTTTTACGATCCAGATATCACGGAAACAGAAGTGGATGCTTTTTATGAAAAAATAATAGATCCAAATGATGCAACGCCAGTAGAACATGGTCTGAATTCTAAATTGGTTAGAAATGCAGATGGTTCTATTGCTGAAAAGGTTTACAAAGTTGGAGGCATGTACGGGTCTGCTATTGAGAAAATCGTTTTTTGGTTAGAAAAAGCAGTCGGTGTTGCTGAAAACAAAGCACAAGGCGACGCGCTCAAATTATTAATCGAATATTACAAAACAGGTGACCTTAAAAAATGGGATGAATACAACGTCGCATGGTGTCAAGCAACTGAGGGAGATATTGACTACATCAACGGATTCATTGAAGTTTATCAAGATCCAAAAGGAAAAAGAGGTTCTTACGAAACGATTGTTCAAATAAAAGATTTCGACGCCTCTGCTCGTATGGAAAAAGTAGCAGCACAGGCGCAATGGTTTGAAGACAATATGCCATTTATGCCGCAGCATAAACGTAAAGAAGCAAAAGGAGTAAGTTATAAAGTAGTCACTGTTGCAGGTGAAGCAGGAGATGCTTCTCCGTCCACGCCAATTGGAGTCAACTTACCCAACAACAATTGGATTCGCGCCAACCATGGTTCAAAATCGGTTTCGCTTGGAAACATCGTAGCAGGTTATGCCAATGCAGATGGCCCAGGACTTCTATCTGAGTTTGCTTTGAATGCCGAAGAAATTGCTCGTGCTAAAAAACATGGAAAACTTTCTGGTAAAATCCACACTGCTCTACACGAAGTAATTGGTCATGCTTCCGGACAAATCGAAGAAGGCGTTGGTCAACCTGGTGCAACTTTAAAAAATTATGCATCACCACTCGAAGAGGCACGTGCGGATTTGGTTTCCTTATATTTTATCACCCATCCCAAAATGGTAGAATTAGGTTTGATGGAAACTTTAGATGTTGGAAAAGCACAATATGAATCTTATATGAAAAACGGATTGATGCTTCAATTGCGTCGTATCAAGCCAGGTGGAAATATCGAGCAAGCACACATGCGTAACCGTCAATCCATTTCTAAATGGGTTTATGAAAAAGGACAAAAAGATAACGTCGTGGAAATCATCAAACGTGATGGAAAATCATTTATCCAAATCAACGATTATGACAAATTGAGAGATTTGTTTGGTGAATTACTCAAAGAGGTTCAGCGTATGAAGTCGCAAGGAGATTACGAGGCTTGTAAGGCATTCATCGAAGGATACGGTGTGCAAGTTGATAAAGAGATTCATGCAGAAGTTTTGAAGCGTTCAGAAAAGTTAAATATCCCTCCTTACGGCGGGTTTATCAATGCTAAACTCGTCCCTGCTACAGATAGTGATGGAAATATCACAGATGTCAATGTTGAATATCCAGATGACTTTTTGAAACAGCATTTGGAGTATGGTAAGGAGTACTCGTTTTTGCCAGACTATAATTAAAAAAATGATGAACGCAAAGACGCGAAGACGCAGAGTTTTTCTTTGCGCCTTTCTGTCTTTTGTTCATTAAATTTCAAATAAAAAAAGCCAAAAAAGACATTATACCCGCTCTCCTCATTTTCTATGATAATTTGGCTCGATTTTAACTAAAAATTTGTTACTTATTAGAGATAACATACTCTAAAAAGTGGTTCATATTTTTAATCATAAAAACTAAATTATTCATGTTAGATCAATTAATGAGTTCGATTGGAGGAGATGTAATTAGCTCCCTTACTGAGAAAACTGGAATCACTGCAGAACAAGCAGAACAAGTAATGCCAGTGGCACAAGAAACTTTGCAAGAAGGGCTGATGAAAGAAGCAACAAGCGGTAACGTTGAAGGTATTTTGGGTATGTTCAACAGCGGTTCAGGAATGGAAAGCAACGGTATGTTTGGTAGCTTGAAAGGAATGTTTGTTCAAAACATTATCACTAAAATGGGTTTACCTGCACCAGTAGCTGCCATGGTAGCTGGAACTGGTTTGACTGGTATCCTTGGCGGATTAGCTGGTAAAATGGGTGGCGCAGGAAATGTTACTCAAGATGGTTTGATGTCAAGTCTTGGAATGGGCGGCGCAGGCGGATTGATGGACGCAGCTAAAGGATTAATGGGCGATGGCGCAAATGCTGGCGGTGGATTGATGGATGCAGCGAAAGGCCTAATGGGCGACGGTGCTGACGCAGGTGGTGGATTGATGGATGCTGCCAAAGGCCTTATGGGCGATGGTGCAAGTGCTGGCGAAGGACTTGCAGACAACCTTAAAGATGCAGCAAAAGATAAATTAGGAGATATTGCTGGAGGACTTTTCGGCAAATAATACTTTTTGTGTGCTTTATCAAAAAGTTCACTATGAAACATCGGCAGCATGATTAATTTCATGCTGCTTTTTTTGTGTCAAAAATTATTTTTCGTTCGCTCCTTTTTTTTGTAAAATCCGATTCAGAAAATTAGAATCAATCTGCTCATCTCTCAAAGTTTCCAATTTCATAAAAAAGTCAGTTGATGCTATTTCGACGAAAGTCGGCTCCCGATTCAATTTCAATTGAGCGAAAGGAACCACCAAGCCATAAGTTTCTTGATATGATTTGAATCGAATAATAATACCGAGCGGCCTGATTTCGATATGCGCGTAATTGATTGAATTGTCTTTCTCAACCAATTGCATAATAGCTTCGCTTGCTTCCGTTATCACAAATTTTTGAGACCCCGTTCCGCCCATTTTCAATCTTTGAAAAAAAGGGTGTTCTTTACCTACTGCTTTCTCTACCTCGCGGCGAATGACGGGATTGTTATGGGTAAGATTTTTTAGCATAAAAGACTAACAAGAAATCTAATGTTTGGTTTTGAAACCCAAGTTGGAGTTCGAGCGAAGCCGAGACCGAAAAAGCAAAGAACCATTTTCCACGATTAAGTTTCATTCCCTTCGCTCAAAGCCTTTTGTAATTCTTTTATGCCTTTTGTGATTCAAAATTTCATTACCCCAAAAACAACCCAACCAAAAACATAATCACCGTAACGATAAACCCAAGCATAAACACATTGTAGGAAATCGAAAGGAAGCGATATTTTTTATCTAAAACTTTGCCAAGATGATACATGTCGCGTGTCATATTGCTGAGCATCAATTGAGGATCTTTGTATAATTCGTTCATTCCTTCTTCATAAGTATCTAAATCGAGATTGACGAAATTTCCATAAAAAACGAGGTTCTTTTTTATATCATCCACCGATTTTTTTTCACCATTGAGAGAAGTTACTCGTGGACGCGCAGACAAAACTGCACACACCAAAGAAATCAATCCCGAAACCAAAAACACAATTGCGGGCATCATCACAAATGGATTGACTTCCGCCAAATTTCGATAAGAAAGAATCGAAATCAAGACCGATACCAAAATTGCATTCACACTGATCATGATATTCGCCTTATTATCTGCAATCGCACTCAAGTTGATATGTACCCGATAATTAGAACGAAAAAAAGTCGCAATCATTCGCTGTGCTTCTCGTGCGTCGTCGCTTGAAGACGTTCTTTGTGGCTTCGCAACAGCAGACGATTTTCTTAAAATTTTATCACGTTGAGATTTTTGTTGTAAAATGCGCTGTCCTAAAACTGGTTCCCAATGTTCTTTTGCTGCTGCTGTTTTAAAATCCAAACTCAACAATTGTTGTAATTGAAAATTGGACCATTCCTCATTGGTGTAAACTGCTTGAGACATTAACTCCATTTCGAGTCGTTGAAGGTCGCCGTTTTTGGTTTCAGCATCACCCAATTTGATCGCGTTTACGGCATCGCGTAAAAGTAATTCCTCGATGGATTGTGCATTTTTTTCACCCCAAGCGACTTTCAACGCATCTTTTACACGTCCCAACACTTCCCCATTTAACGGTTGATCTGAAAAATAATCTTCTACCAATTGAAGTGTTTTTGCAGATGGATTTTGATAATCCTTCAAATAACCGGAAGCATAAAACCATGCAGCAGTCGTCAGCACTTCTTTAGTTTTATCATCTTTAATTTGATTGGAATCTATCAATCGCTGTATCTCATTCACCAATGATTTGGCATAAGAGTAGTTGTGAAAAACCAAACGAGTATCACCAAATTGATTATAAAGATTTCGGATGTGCGCTTCTAAATTCATATAAAACAGTTCGCAGTTTTTAATTAGAATGATAAAGATATAAAAACAATGAAACTGTATCACAAAACTCCCTATTCATACTAATGCATACAATGTATAGATTTCATACCTTTGCGGCTTCATAAATAAGAAAAATGAAAGTCACCAAATATTTTGAAAAGGCAAAAGGTAAAACGCTTTGCTCATTTGAGGTACTTCCTCCACTGAAGGGAGGAGGAATGAAAGCGATTTTTGACACCTTGGATCCATTGATGGAATTCAAGCCGCCATTCGTTGATGTAACTTACCACAGAGAGGAATTTCTTTATAAAAAAAGAGAAAGCGGTTATTTTGAAAAAATAGCGATTCGCAAACGTCCTGGGACGGTTGGGATTTGTGCATCTATCATGCACCGATATGGTGTCGATGCAGTTCCGCACTTAATTTGGGGTGGTTTTACCAGAGAAGAAACCGAAAACGTACTCATTGATTTGAATTTTCTAAACATCAATAATGTACTCGCCCTCAGAGGAGATGCTCGTAAATTTGATGGAAAATTCATTCCAGAACCAGAAGGTCATCACTTTGCACTCGACTTGGTCAAGCAAATTGACGGCATGAACAAAGCAGTTTATCTCGATGATAAAATTGTGGGTGGTGAAAAAATGGATTTCTGTATCGGCGTAGCTGGTTACCCAGAAAAACATTTCGAAGCACCGAACTTGGATTTGGATATGAAATTTTTGAAAGAAAAAATCAATGCTGGAGCCGATTATATCGTAACGCAGATGTTTTTCGACAATCAAAAATAT
>CALLVG010000078.1 GCA_938010715.1 uncultured Saprospiraceae bacterium | reverse complement strand
CCTTATTCCGCTTCGTAAACTCCTTCAAATTAGTAGAAATAGAGAAGTGATTCATCCCACCTGCCAGGTGCCAAAGACCGCGACCATAGTCCACTCTAAAACGATTAACTTTGAAACCAAGGCCAAAAGTAAAACCAGAGAAACTGCGGAGATTGTTTATGCGAGATTCGCGATGTTTGAAGTGATTGTAACCCATTCGCAATCTGAAATTTTCTTTTTTTCCGAAAAGGAATTCTCCATTGAAAATAAAATGACGAGCGAGGTTATCCAAAAATGGTATGCCGTCATTGTTAGAAGTATTATCGCCAATAATGATTACTGCTTCCTCTACATTTGGGTCATCGTATCGAATGTTCCAACGATTGAGATTATGGTAAATGATAGATAATCTAAAAGGTAAATGTTTCAATCGAGTTGAAATCCCTAATTGCGTTTCGTAGGGCACAGATTCTTTTATTTCATTATAAGCAGAAAGTTGTCCACCGATATTTTTAACCAAAAAAGTAGCCGTAAAACGTCGAGCAGTATCAATATACATCGCAGCTACATCACCGAGCAAACCCGTAGATTTGTAATCTTCAAAATTGGAAGTGATGTATTTTAAGTTTGCGCCAAGCGATACTTTTTCATATAACTCATAACCCGCTCCCAAAGTAAAAGCATACTCGCCAGCTGTAAAAGTCCCATCCGTTGCACCTGTTTCATCCGTACGTTCGAAGTCACCATAATTGATGTATTGCATGCCAGCGTGCAAACTGGTTTTCCATTTATCAACATGATGACCATAAGCTACATATCCATTACTGATATCAGAAAAATGCAAATTATGATTGAACGCAATGGACTGGTGCATCAATTGATTGGTCGCAGCTGGGTTATGAAATGCTAAACTAACATCATCATCTTTAACAGTAATCAAGTTGCCGCCCAAAGCACTCACGCGCGAAGAAGCAGGAAGGTTCACAAACTCAAAAACTGAGTTTCCACCAATTTGCCCAAAGGCAGTAGAGGAAAAAATTAAGCATACAAAAGTTAAGTAGTAGTGTCTGTTCATTATTTCGTTTCTGTGGTGTCTCGTGTCCAAGCCGTTCTGCAAACGCCTTTTTCACAATTCATTTTTTTATTTAAAATTCCGTTTTCGTCATAGAGTTTTAATTCTCCATGTTCGTTGTCTCCGTTGAGATAGGTGCCTTCGGCAGCCAATTTTCCATTCGGATGATATTCTACGAAAGGACCATTTTCTTCGTTTTCGACGAACTGAACGATTTCTTTCAATTGACCATTTTCGTGATAGCCTTTCCATTCACCGTTCATGGCGCCGTTGGTATATTTGCCGTTTAATTTCAGTTGACCATTTTCATAAAAAGCAGAATAGTCATCATCAAATTTGCCGTTGATATAATTTTCAACATATTGGGGTTGGCCATTTTCATAAAACATGGTTCTTTTCCCGTGAAGGGTATCGTTTTGATAAAGGGAAAGTTCAACTATTTTCCCATTTTCGTCAAACATTTGGTACAAGCCATGTCGCATGTTATTGTCAATTCGTCGTTCGTATTTTTCAACTACATTTCCTGCTTCATCTTCTACCTCAATGGTTTCTATTGTTGGTTTACAACCAATAAGAAGGAAAATTGCCAAAACGGATATAAATGAATATATTTTCATAATAAATAAAAATTTGAACGGTGCAAATATTGCAAAATTATGGATTCAACTTCTTTAATACACCAATGAATTCTAAAAGACAAACTAAGAACTTGTTTAAATTTCTGTCAATTGGCTACAAGTGGCAAATTTAATTTTGAATTGTGTTAAAAAGCCTCGTCGGTGCTAGTGATCCAGACTAACTATGAATGAATTTTGGATTTCATCTAATTTTCTGAAAACAGACTGAATTTTTACTCAACGGTCAAAGTAAATTTTAAACAAAGCGCTTAGCTACGGTTCTATTTTTGGTTCTATGTTGAATCAAGTGGGTGCATTCAATTAAGACACAGAGAGGCGCATTCCTAACAAAAGAAGGAATTTCAAAAAGACTAGTGAACATTTGTGAGAACGGCCGAAACAAAAAAAAGCCGTTACGGAAACGTAACGGCTTTGGTTTATTCTATGAAGTAAGTTGTATTGATTTAGGCGTCTTCTGGCACCTTTACAACTGTTTTGAAATATTCATAAGTTTTCAACATGCCTTCATGTCGATTGTACTTTGGCGTCCAGCCCAATACCTCTTTTGCAAGTGTAATGTCTGGTTTACGAATTTTAGGATCATCCGTTGGCAAATCTTTGTGAATGATGTGCGCTTTTGGATTTCCGACCATTGCCAAAACTTCTTTTGCAAATTCCATGATGGTAATTTCATCAGGATTTCCAATGTTTACTGGTTGGTCATAATCGCTGTGTAATAATCTGTAGATACCTTCTACCAAATCATCAACATAACAGAAAGAACGCGTTTGTGAACCATCACCAAAAACCGTTAAACCTTCTCCGCGAATCGCTTGAGAGAAGAATGCTGGCAATACACGTCCGTCATTGACACGCATACGTGGGCCGTAAGTGTTGAAGATACGAATGATACGTGTCTCTACACCGTGATAAGTGTTATAAGCCATCGTAATCGCTTCTTGGAAACGTTTTGCCTCATCATATACCCCACGTGGGCCGATTGGATTTACGTTACCCCAATAACTTTCAGTTTGTGGGTGAACCAATGGGTCACCATAAACTTCAGAGGTAGAAGCAATCAACATTCTTGCTTTCTTCTCCTTGGCCAATCCTAATAGGTTATGCGTTCCCAAAGACCCCACTTTCATGGTTTGGATAGGCATTTTCAAATAGTCAATTGGACTTGCTGGAGAAGCGAAGTGAAGAATGTAATCTAAGTCGCCAGGTACGTGAACGAATTTAGAAACATCGTGGTAGTAAAATTCAAATTCCTTTAAAGCGAAAAGGTGCTCGATATTTTTTTTGTCACCAGTCAATAGGTTATCCATTCCGATAACGTGATAGCCTTCGTTGATGAAGCGATCACAAAGATGCGACCCCAAAAAACCTGCAGCACCTGTAATTAAAATCTTTTTCACAGAGATTAGTTTTGTTAAATTTTAAAAATAAAATGATTAAGTATGAAGGGGTGGTATCAGAATGAAAGGTAAATTTTCTGATGTCACAAATTTACGCTAGTTTGTAGCCCTACTTCAAGTTTTTGGACAATAATCTTTTGAACTTCGTCACTTAATTCCGTGTGCATCGGCAAAGAAATCACTGATTTGCATAATTTTTCTGAAATTGGGAAGTCTCCTTCTTTAAAACCATAGCCAGAGTATGCTTTTTGCAAATGCAACGGAATAGGGTAATATACGCCGTGCGCAATTTTTTGTTCTTTAAAATAAGCAGCTAATTGATCTCGTCCTCCGTCCAATTGCAAAGTGTATTGATGAAACACATGTGTCGAGTTTTTGGATCGAACTGGCGTTTTTACTCCAGATACGTTTTTCAACAATTGGTCATATCTTTCAGCAGCGGCTTGTCTTGCAGCATTGTATTCATTGAGGTGTTTCAATTTTATATCTAAAACTGCTGCTTGAATACTATCCAATCTCGAATTGACACCAATATCTTCGTGATGATAACGAACTTTCATACCATGATTTACAATCATCGTCATACGTTGAAACAAATGTTCGTCGTCGGTAAATATCGCTCCACCATCACCAAAGCATCCTAAATTTTTGGATGGAAAAAAGGAAGTGGTTCCAATATGACCAATCGTTCCTGCTTGTTTTTTTGTTCCATCTGAAAAAATATAATCTGCACCAATTGCTTGTGCATTGTCTTCTATCACTGCAATATCATGTCGATTGGCAATTTCCATGATGGATTCCATATTTGCAGTCTGACCAAACAAGTGAACTGGAATAATTGCTTTGGTTTTGTCTGTAATTGCTGCTTCCAAAAGTGTCTCGTCCAACATCATCGTGTCTTCGTGGACATCTACAAAAACGGGCGTCAAACCCATCAACGAAATCACTTCCACCGTTGCCACGAAAGTAAAAGGGCAAGTAATCACCTCATCACCTGGCTGGAGGTCAAGTGCCATGAGGGCGATTTGCAAGGCATCGGTTCCATTTCCGCAAGGAATCACGTACTTCGCACCTGTATAACCTGCCAAATTGCAAGCAAACTCTTTGACCCACGGGCCACCGATGAAGTAGGCACTTTCGACTACTTCAGCGATTACTTTATCTACTTCAGGTTTGATTTTTTTGTACTGACCTTTTAGGTCAACCATTGGAATAGGTCGGTCAATTGTCATCTTTATTTCTTTTTTGGTAAATGTTGATTTTGGCTACAAACGCCAGGTAGGGTTTTGGAGTCTTATATGTGTCTTTTTTAATAATGAAGTTGTTTAAAAACTCATTTGACTTTATGCTAAAATATTTCGTTTGCAAGCAAATATTTCTTTTTCCGCTACTTTTTGTTAAAAAATAGAGTAAGGCATCGACTGTGGTTTTTGCCATATTCAGCATAAAATCTTCTCGCTTTCGCGAAGTCATTAATTCTTAAATAACTTCAATAGACGCAAAGATAGTTTACTAATTACAAAATGAGGTAATAGAAATTACCTTTGCAAAAAACTTCCTTTTTTATGAGAATTTTGAAATTAACTTGTTTCTTCATCTGCCTTTGCCAATTGCTAACGGCACAAAGTAAAACTAATACAGGTAATCTACTGGCAGTCAACCTGACTGTTGGCTACCAAAACACAGGAGGTGATTTGGCAGATCGATTTGGAACAAATAGCAGTGTTGGTTTAGGAATGGATTACATCACGCCAGAAAATTGGATTTTTGGTTTGAATGGAAACTGGATTTTCGGAAACGAAATAAAAGAAGATGTCATTGCCAATCTTCGAACAAAACAGGGAGCCGTGGTGGCCAACAACTCATTTGTGGCAGATATCCTATTAAGAATGAGAAGTTATTATGGAATGGCACATGTTGGAAAATTGATTCCAATCAGCAAATCAAATAAGCGCTCCGGCATAAGATTGACCGTCGGTGGTGGTCTTTGGGAACATAAAATCCGAATTCAAGATGACCCTGAAGCACCTGTTGCTTCTCTTCTCAAGGAAAACAAAAAGGGATATGACCGACTCACCCGAGGGTTGGCTATCAATGAATTTGTTGGCTATCAATATTTTGCAAAAAATCATCGCATCAATTTCTACATCGGTTTGGAGTTCACTCAGGGATTTACTAAAAGTGTTCGTGGGTACAACTATGATACGCGATCCTATGATACCGAAAGACGTTTCGACGCACTTTACGGTGGGCGTATTGGCTGGATTCTGCCTTTTTACTTGGGTAAAAAAGCGGAGGAGGTTTGGTATTAATGATTCAGTCTTGTACCGTTTTATAGTTATTGTTGGAAATTTTTGGGTTAGAATATTGATTCACATTTCAAATATTTATAATTTGGTTGTCTGAAATCAAACTCCATCCCATGAAAAAAACTGAAACGTATTTAAAACGATTTTTTCTCCTTTTTTTTCTTCCAACTATTTGGACATTTTCGATATATGGTCAGTGCGACCGAACCCAAGATTCTATAAATTTAGTTAAGCTTCATGAAGCATTAGGTGGGACAAATTGGACTTATGATGAAACCAAACTTGAGATAAATAGCTTTGATCCTCCTAACCTACCAAATGCCGGTCAGCCATGGGATACAAATATCCCTATTGACCAATGGCATGGCATTGCTTTAGACAGCAATGGTTGTGTAACCATGATTGCTCTACACAACAACAATCTAACTGGAGAATTACCTGACTTTTTGAGTGAATTTAAACAATTGGAGGCACTTAACTTAGGCTATAATCACTTGACTGGAACAATTCCAACTTCTTTGATAAAAAAGTAGTTAAGAAATAAGTTTGCTTAATACCTTTGCGACGGACATCAAACCTTCAACTTTCAACGTCGAACAAAAACTTAGCTTCTGGAGTTTCTCTATTTCATCTCAACTCAAGTTTTCTACCTCGCTATCCGGTTGGCTGCTTTTTTTGATAAAAAGGCAAAACTTTCTATTGAGGGTAGAAAAGGCGCTTTTGAAAAGTTGAAATCTCAAAATTTCGATGGCAATTGGGTTTGGATGCACTGTGCTTCCCTCGGCGAATTTGAACAAGGCAGACCTTTGATTGAAAAGATAAAAGCGGAACAATCTGACCAAAAAATCATCTTGACTTTTTTTTCTCCTTCTGGTTTCGAGATTCGAAAAAATTATGATGGAGCCGATTATGTTATTTATTTACCTTACGATTCGCCCTCAAATGCGCGACAATTTTTAGACCTCGTAAAACCTAAAAAAGCGATTTTTGTAAAATATGAGTTTTGGTATTTTTATTTGAAAGGATTGAAAAATCGCCAAATTCCTACTTACCTCATCAGCGCTGTTTTTAGAAAAGAGCAATCATTTTTCAAATGGTATGGTGGCTTTTTTAGAAATATGCTTTCGTCTTTTACCCACATTTTTACGCAGGACGAAAACTCCGTTCAACTATTAAAAAAAATTGATGTAGAAAATGTAGCAGCAATTGGTGACACCCGTGTAGATCGAGTTTTAGAAATTGGAAAATCCGCAAAGCCATTCCCTAAAATCGAAGCCTTTTGTGCGCAATCTCATATCTTAATTTGTGGTAGCACTTGGCCACCCGACGAAGCCATTTTAGCAACTTTTATAAATGAAAAACTGCCTCAAAACTGGAAAGTCATCATCGCGCCACATGACATCAAAACGAGTCACATAGAACAAATTCAAAAACGATTTACCGTTCCAATCAATACATATTCAAATTTAGTTATAGGTGCGAAAATTGATGCTAAAGTGTTGATTATCAATAATATCGGGATGCTGTCCTCTATTTATCAATATGGAAGAATGGCCTACATTGGTGGTGGTTTTGGCAGCGGCATCCACAATACACTTGAACCGATTGCTTTTGGTTTACCAGTAATTTTTGGACCTAAATTTCAAAAGTTTACCGAAGCGGTTGAGCTGATCAGAACAGGTGGCGGGTTCTCCATCTCTAATCAAAGAGAATTTGAAAAGGTATTTGAAAAAATGTCAGAAAAAAAAATGTTTGAAAATGCAGTTTTTTATGCCAAAAAATATATTGAAACAAATAAAGGAGCGACCGAGGAGATTTATGACGTTCTTTTTTAGAATAGACTTTATTCTAAAATATTTCGTATGCAAGCAAATACTTGTTTTTCCGCTACTTTTCCCCGATTAAAATCGGGACACGCGTTAAAAATCCTCGCCAATGCTAAGGCATTGTCTGCGATTTTTGCATCGTCTAATGAAAAAACAACTCACTTCAATTTCGAAACTTTATTATTTCAACTTTACTTACATTATTAAAATGAGATTTTATTTTTCAATACTTCTACTTTTTACGATTCACTTTTGCTTGGCGCAAGGGAAGGTAACTTTTGAGGCAAATATTGATGCTAAAGAAGTAGTCGAGGGCAACACCTTTGAAGTTTCTTTTACTTTGAAAAATGCAAATGGGAGCAGTTTTCAACCGCCATCCTTCAAACCATTGAAGGTGGTGAGTGGCCCCAATCGTTCGATTAGTAATTCGATCATGAATGGGAAGGTCTCTTCCGAAATGACGATTTCTTATATGCTTTTGGCGGAAAAGCAAGGTAATTTCGTCATCAAAAGTGCGAAAGTAAAAGCCAACAACAAACAGCTTCTTTCAAAACCAATACAAGTTAAAGTAGTAAAGGCGCGAAAAATTGCCCCGGGCGTAACTGGAGGAGAACCGATTTTTGTGATAGCTGAATTTTCGGACTCGGTGGCTTATGTTGGTCAGCAAGTACTTTTAGATTATAAAATTTATACAAAAAAGAATATCGAATCATTCAACTTGATTTCTGAGTCAGATTTTGATGGATTGTTTAATATGCAGATTCGTCGTTATAACAATCAAGCGACCAAAGTTGCACTGAATGGAGAACAATATGTTACTCAGATTATTCACAGAGTCGCACTTTTTCCACAACAAACTGGCGAATATAATATCAGCCCGATGGGCATAAGGGTCGGCGTGAATGAAGGAGGGCAACGCCGCCGCCGCAGCTTATTTTTTAGTAATCATTTGAAATATCAAAACCTGAGGTCAAAACCTGCTACTTTAAAAGTGATTCCTTTGCCTGCTGGTGCGCCGGATGACTTTTGTGGTGCTATCGGAAATTATCAAATGACCGCTGGAGTGTCTCCCTCAACTTTGACAACAGACGATGCGGTTTCTGTAAAAATGTCGATACGAGGCAATGGAGATGGGCGACAAGTAATTCCAACCAATTTTGATTGGCCCGATGGTTTTGATGTGTACGATCCCAAAGTAGGAGAGGAAGATACAGGTGAAAATGGAGGTGAAATTCAACATGTCAAAGAAGTTGAATTTGTGGCGTTACCTACAGCTGCTGGTCAATATATGATAAAACCCTCGATGAGTTATTTCGATACTGATTCCGCCAAATATATTACGCTCGCTATCAATCCGATGAATATTGTTGTTAGACCTGGAACCAACAAGCCAGGACGGACGAACATCAGCCCTCGCGATGCCAATGCAGAAGAAATGATGCGTCCGATTAAGACAACAACTCGTTTGAAATCTTTTGGAAAACCGTTTTTTGGATCGCTGATTTATTGGCTATTGTTTGCTTTGCCGATCTTGGTTTTCGGATTCCTTTTTTATAAAAATAAGAAAGATGCAGAACGAGGAGACATCGATCCTTTAGAACAAAAAAGAATAAAAGCACAACGCGTTGCTCAAAAGAAATTGGCCACTGCCAAAGGCTTTTTAGACCAAAATAAAAGCGGTCAGTTTTATGATGAAATCGCAAATGCTACACTGGGTTACGTGGGCGATAAACTTAATATTCCACTTTCAAAAATGTCCAAATCAAATGTAGAAGAAAAGCTAAACAGCCTAAAAGTAGAAGCGAGCCTTATCACCCGTTTTATGGTAATTTTAAAAACAACAGAAATGGCTCGTTTTGGCGGCGGCGGTAATGTAGATGCAATGCAAAAAATCTATTCTGAGACTTCTGAAGTTTTGACGGAAATGGAATCTGCGATAGGGTAGTAGAATTGACTTTTGGGATTCTGTTTGAAAACCATTTGATATAATGAATTTTGAGAACGTTTATTTTTTTTAAGGCTCAATTATTTCATTTGAATAAATTTCTCATGTTTTTCTGTCTATACTCATTGTAAAGACAATCTGTGATTTTGCACAATATGACTATGATTCAGCCTCTTTTATTGTGCCCTACTTTCGATATGATGGTTTAGGTGATGAATATTCAATTGGTAGAATGGATGAAAACTATAACTTGTTATGGAGGAAAATAATACCTTCTCCAATCAAAATTATTGGGTTGTCCAATGGGAATATCGCTGTACTATCACTTTCTGGTAAATCTTTTAATGTATTCCTATTTGATGAAAATGGTGTTTTATTAGCTAAAAAAAAATATGATAATCCACTGAATGCATCTGAATACAAACCTGTTTCTTTTACGGTGTTAAATAATGAAAAGACATTTGTTGTGGCAGGTATTCAAGGAAGAGACACGACTATCGCAAGAGGATTTGGCAATGTAGATGAACGTATAGGCCTAATGACTCACAGTTTAGATAGTTTAGACAAGGTAAGTAATATCTATACTCCTTCTTTTCTATATGAAATAAAAGTTTTACCAAATCCAACTAGTGAGTCAATTTCTATTGAAATTCCCCAAAATAAAAAGTCCTACTCAATGCATATTTTTTCTACAATTGGTCAAAAAGTACTTTCTGAAAAGGAAATATTGAGTAGTGAAAATATTGATATTAGTGGAATGTCTAATGGGGTTTATTTTTATGAAATAATAACCGAAAACGGATTTCGAAAGTCAGGTAAAATTATGATTGCAAAATAATTTGTGGTCGGTTAATAGAAACAATCCTATCACAGAAATCCTTCATATAATCAATACCTGCCTCGAAACTTCATTTTTACATAAAATTTCGTTTGATTTGTGATTCTTTGAAAAGTAAATATACTTTTCAAATATATCAATCTAATTTTAGAAGTTTTTTAAGCTAAACTTCATAGAGAAAACAAACCTCCTGAATGAAATTATTCAGTTTATTCAATCAAGAATTAGCAATTGACCTTGGCACTGCCAATACGCTCATTATACAAGATGGAGAAGTCGTCGTGGACGAGCCATCTATCGTCGCTGTAAATCGAAGGACCAACGAAGTAATCGCTGTAGGGCACAAAGCCATGCAGATGCACGAGAAGACACACGAAGACATCAAAACCATTAGACCACTGAAGGATGGAGTGATTGCTGATTTTCAGGCAGCAGAGAAGATGATTGAGGGTTTGATAAATATGGTTGGTCAACGTAAAAAATTCTTTTCTCACCTCAAGATGGTGATTTGTATTCCTTCTGGTATTACGGAGGTCGAAAAACGGGCGGTATTCGATTCAGCAGATCATGTTGATTCAAAAGAAACCTATTTGATTTATGAACCAATGGCTGCGGCCTTGGGTATCGGCTTGGCGGTAGAAGATCCTATTGGGAATATGATTATTGATATCGGAGGTGGTACCACTGAGATTGCTGTTATTGCTTTGTCTGGTATCGTAACGGACCAATCTATCCGTACGGCAGGTGATGAGTTTACAGATGATATCATGGGATACATGAAGCGTCAACATAATATTTTAATTGGTGAGCGTACTGCTGAGCAAATCAAAATTCATGTTGGTTCTGCATTACATGAATTGCCAGAAAATGAAGCACCAGAAGATTATGCTGTTAACGGGCGTGATTTGATGACGGGTATTCCAAAACAGATAAAAGTT
>CALLVG010000077.1 GCA_938010715.1 uncultured Saprospiraceae bacterium | reverse complement strand
TACTTTTGCGGCCGCTTAAAGATAGCGGTCAGTTTCGGCTGATTATTTTATTTATTAATCCGTCTGTCGGCTTTGGATTTTTTGAACAATTAATCCAAATCAATTACCTCAGCTGATGGGCTAAAAACAATGGTTTTTATGAGGCAATATGAAGTAACCTTCGTAATCGATCCTGTTTTGCCTAAGAACGAAATTCAGGACAAAGCAAATCTTTACATTGATTTCTTGAAAGGGAAAGAATGTGAAATCGTCAACATTGACGAATTGGGCTTAAGACAATTGGCCTATCCTATCAAAAGACGCAACTCTGGCGTTTACTACTGTGTAGAATTTAAGAATGAATACGGTGCTGCAATCGACGAAATGGAATTGGAAATGCGTCGTGATGAGCAATTGCTTAGATTCTTAACTGTTTCTTTGGACAAGTTTGGTGTGAAATACAACCAAGACAAAAGAGATGGTAAAATCGGTACAGTAAAGAAGAAAAATACTGAAGACAAGGAAGGGAAAGACAACAGAGACGGAAGAGGTAGAGGAAACAACAATAACGGTGCTTCTAAATCTGCACCTGCTGCTGCAAAAGCTGCACCTAAAGCTGCTGCTGCAAAAACAGCTGCTCCTGCTGCTGAAGCAAAAACAGAAACAGCTGCTGTTGCTGCAACTCCTGCTGCTACTCCTGCTGCTACGTCAACAGAGGCAACTGCAAAAGATGATTTGAAAAAAGTTGAAGGTGTTGGGCCAAAAATCGAGCAATTGATGAATGAGGCTGGTATCCTTACTTATGCTGGAATGGCTGCTGCTGGGCCAGATAAAATTAAAGAAATTTTAGCTGCTGCTGGAACACGATTCAACAGACACGATCCTACCACTTGGGGCGACCAAGCAAAAATGGCTGCCGAAGGCAAATGGGATGAGTTGAAAAAATGGCAAGATGAGATGGATGGTGGTAAAGCAACTTCTTCAGACGAAGAAGAGTAAAATTTCCTTTTTTATTAAAAATTAAAAAAATAAAATCATGGCATCAAGAGATGATATAAAATTCTTAAGTAATCCTAATATTGGTCAAAAGCGTCAAAAATACTGTCGTTTCAAAAAATTCGGCATCAAGTATATTGACTATAAAGACCCTGATTTTTTAACACAATTTATCAACGAGCAAGGAAAAATCTTACCTCGTCGTATCACTGGTAACTCATTGAAGTACCAACGTAAAGTTTCTACTGCAATCAAACGTGCAAGACATTTGGGTATGTTGCCTTACGTTGCGGATTTGATGAAGTAAGAAGTTGAAAATCAAATTACTTAAATTTTAAAATTTTAGAAAATGGATATCATTTTATTAAAAGATATTGAAAAGGTAGGTGACATTCACGAGATTGTTTCAGTAAAACCAGGTTTTGCTCGTAACTACCTTATTCCTAATGGATTGGCCATTACTGCCAATGCTACTAATAAAGGAAAATTGGATGAATTGAAAGCGAAGCAGGAAGCTGCTGCTCAACAATACATCGATGCTGCAAATGTCGAAGCAGCTAAAATGGAAGGTAAAGTCCTTAAGATTGGTACTAAAGCGGGTACTTCTGGTAAAATCTTCGGTAGTGTGACTAGCGTACAGATAATTGCTGCTTTGAAAGACCAATGGGGTGTTGACGTAGAAAGAAAAGCAGTTGAAATTCCTGAGGAAGTAAAAGAATTAGGAACATACAAAGCAATCGTTACTTTACACAAACAAGTAGTAAAAGAGATTAGCTTCGAAGTTTCTCAAGACGACTAATCTTCTTTTCGCCGAAAGGCGTCCATAATAGAAAAGCCCGAATCCTCATTGTGAAGATTCGGGCTTTCTTGTTCTTTAGATTCTCTATGTTTACTAAACTTTCAAAGTTTAGTAAAATTGAAATAATAAAGTTTCGAAATTGAAGTGCGTTATTTTTTTCATTAAACGAGGCAAAAAACGCAGACAATGCCTAAGCATTGGTGAGTATTTTTAACGCGTGTCCCGATTTTAATCGGGAAAGTATAATGGAAAAAGAACCGCTTCAAATCGAAAGGTTGTTTTTTCGGTTTTACTTAGTAAACATTCACAAGCTCGGTTGGAAAACTATCTCACCACAGTAAACTGCTTAAATCCAACAAGCGCTCCTTCTTTATTTTTAAAAACTAAAACGAAGTTTCCGATAGGAACACATTCTAAGTTTATACGAATTAATGTGTTCTCAAAAGGTTGTTGAAGAACACTTTTTCCATTGAAATCAATGACTTCGATTGCTCCTTCTACAAATTCTTCAAATTCAACGTTGAGAAATTTTGTTGCTGGATTTGGAAATAAATCAAAAGATTTGATTTTTAAATTTTTGGTAGAAGAGATAAGTGGTTCGACAAGCCATTGCGCAGCTGTTGGTACGAAAGTGCCTGTGTTGTCCAATTCTCCCGCAATACTGACAATCGGAATATCCCACCCAGCTTCGTTAGTAACCCAATTATATTGTAAGGTAGTGTCTCCTTCGGATGCGCCGTCAAATAATGACCAAAGGCCATCCGTCAAGGTATAAATGGAATCAAAAGATACCGAACGAGTTTCAATGCGAAGTACATCTACCGTTCCTCCAGGGATGGTCATCTCGCCAAATGCATCTACGACGACTCCTCTGTTGATAGTAGTTTCTGTTCTGAGGCTATCAATAGGCAACCCAAAATCAGCTCCTGAAATTTGTAAAATTTGTGTTGAAATTTCAGAGAACGCGGCGTTGTAATCTACTGGGAATTGTGTTACCTTCTGTTTGGGTAGATAAGGAATGTTGAAAGTGAAACTTGAATCTTGAGATATGATGCCCAATAAATTCAAGGCATCAGCAGTTTTTTCGTAATAGACGAAACCTTCGTTTTCTTCGGTTAAAACGAAAGTAGCGTCGGGGTAATCTGCTGCAAAAGGAGTGCTTTCAGGTAATTCTATAGTCCAAGTAAAAGATTCATGCTGCTGAAGCGCAGAAAAATCCCAAGTAGCACTGCCGACCTCTCCTGGAAGTATTGAAGCATCAGGAAGCGTATCTCTTGCAATTTGATAAGTACCACCAATGTAGTCGTACACATCATCGCTTGTTACGGTGATCTGTGCATGTAAAGCACCAATGAAAAAGAATAGTGAAATGAAAATGGTTGACGCATTTTTCATAGTCAGAGAAGTTTTAATATTATTTAATTTTCGTAGAGATTTTGGATTAAAAATACATTAATCATTTGAACTTCCAACTACATCAAAAAAAAAAGGTCATCAGTTTTTTTACTGATGACCTTTTTAGGAATGGTTCAAAAATAAATTTACATTCCTTTGGTTGTTCTTTTTCCCTTCTGCTGCGTTGAAAAGCCTCGTAGATGCGTTGCATCGCCTACGTTTTTCGCCTTGCAGAAGAAAAAAATAACTTCCCGTAGAAACGCAATTTATTTCTGAACCATTCCTTCCTTAGAATAAAGTCTAAGAATTATGCTTATTTTCCTTTTTTAGCAGACCATTCGCTGATGGCTTTTTCATTCATTCTTACATAATCTTTGTTGCCCGCAGCTTGAGCCAATTTGATAGATTCTTTTGCGGTAGCAATTGCATCTTTGTAATTACCCATATCAGCCAAAATCATAGATTTACGTCTTACCATCCAGAATTTTTGCTTTTCAGCCAAAGATAAATTTACGAACTCAAGTGCCTTTTTTAAATCTCTTCCAGTTTCGTGATAGTAAGAACCGAGGTTGTAATAATCACTTGCACTCGGCCCAGCCATTAATTTGTCATAAGCTGCATCTACAGCTTTGTCTGTTGCTACTTCCATTGGTATTTGTACCATTACGTTATCCCAAACCAAATCAATAGTAGCACCTTTGCTGGTGATTTCACCGATATTGATCATCATCGTTTCCACAGAAAAAGGAAGGATAGTTGGTTTAACCTGAAAATTTGCAACTTCTTTGGTTGCATCCCAACTTTTTGGTAAACCCCAATTGCTGGTTTCGTCATATAAGTAGATTGTCCAAAGGTTCGCCATTGGCGTTGTGAAAAGAGCGTAGGTTCCTTTTTTTACGTCTTTGTTCCCAACTTTCACATCGTCGTCAAATGTGATGGTGGTATTTTTGTTAGCACCTGTACGCCATTTCTGACCAAATGGAACCAATCCGTTAGAAGCGAAGATATCTCTATCTTTTTTACTCGGACGGGAGTATTCGATAGTAACTTCTGTCAAACCAACAGTTTGTACAATCTTACAAGAAGGACTTGCTGGAGGTGTTTTAATCTGTGCATGTAAACCACAAATTGAGATCATTCCGAATAAACAGATGAAAAGTTTAATTTCTTTCATTTCCGATATTTTATAGTTTTTTAATCGAGTATTTTAAGTACAAAGTACAAAAGTAAGCAATGAGTTAGCTTTCACGGATAAAAACTTAGCTTTTAGCTTCTTTTTTACAAAGACCGAATAGATTGAAGGTAATAGTTGATACTTTCTTCCAAAGCTTCGTTGGTTGCGGTTTGATCTATTTCGAACACACCCACGCTCTTTAGAAAAGTATAGTTGATCACTTTTCCTTTGTTTTTCTTGTCGTGTTTTACCAGCGCTTTTACCTTTTTGATTTGGTTGGTGGTGATTTTTCTTTTTTTATAAAAATGGTTGATATACGCTGTGATTGCAGAAAGTTCTGTTTTTGAGAGTGTCCCTTTTTGGTACGAAAGGTTGCTTTCGCAAATCATTCCGATGGCAACTGCTTCTCCATGCAGTAGTGATTTTTTCGTTTTCATGAAAATGCTTTCTAAAGCATGACCGACGGTGTGACCAAAGTTGAGTGCTTTTCTTTCCTTCTTTTCGAAAGGATCGACTGCGACAATTTTGTTTTTAACTTCGATAGCTTGAATCAACAATTTACTCCAATCCACAGTTCGTAAATCAGAGATTTTAAGTAGCTTTTTCCACAATTTTTTGTCAGCAATCAAAGCATGTTTGATGACCTCCGCAAATCCGCTTGTCAATTCTCTATCCGCTAAAGTTTTTAGGAAATTAGTATCAATGATAATGGTTTCAGGATGTCTAAAAACGCCAATATTGTTTTTTATACTTTTGAAATTTACCGCTAATTTTCCACCAATCGAAGCATCCACCTGAGATAGTAGAGTAGTCGGCATTTGAATAAAAGCAATTCCTCGTTTGTAAGTTGCTGCCGCAAATCCGCCCATGTCTCCAATGATTCCGCCACCAATATTGATAACCAAGGAGTGTCGATCGGCACTTTGTTCCATCAACCAAGCCCAGATTTTTTCACAAGAGCGAATGCTTTTTAGTTTTTCGCCGACAGGCAAAATTTTCTTTTTGATTGAAAATTCTTTACACCATGTATCTATCAACTTTTTGTGTAAGCGATAAACGTTTTCATCAACTAAAGCAAAGTGGGAAGTGTAATGATTTTTCTTCAACCATTTGTTTAGTGCTTCTGTAGCATCGCCAAGAAGAATTTGATAATCGGATGTTTTTATCTTTTTCATTATGGTAAATATTCCAACCCATCAACCGTCCAAGCCATTGGTTTATCATCAAAAAGAATTTTGGTTTGCGCCCAAGTTTCTTTGAAAAGTTCAGAATGTCGATAATTATTTAAGTTGTCTTCCGATTCCCAGAAGCTATAGGTAAAGAACTCATTTGGCTTGTGTTTGTTTTGCCAAAGTTCAAGATGCAGGCATCCTTCTGATTCACGGATTTTCTTTTTCTTCTCTTCAAAAATCTTTTTGAACGTTTCGATTTCTGCCATTCGAAAGACCAACTTGACGACTCGTTTTATCATGAAAACAAAGGTAGAAAACTGTATCTTCACTTTTAAATTTAAACTTAATCAGCTCCTAAATTCTTCACCATTGTAAAAAGGAGTATTTTTTAGAATATTATTGCCCTTTTCTTTACACTTGCATTACAATATTGCGGTAAATTTTAGTCTTAGCAGATATTTTAACAACTTTGCTAAAATTATTCGTTGAATAATGGTTAACTTTGTTATTCCTCACAAATTCTAAATAGATACCTCTACATTTATATTCTATTAAACCTCTTATTTATTATGAAAAAATTGTTACAAAAGTTTTTGACTGTTTCAGTATTGGTATTGGGGGCAATGAGCCTAAATGCTCAAGATATTCACTTCTCCCAGTTTTACCTTTCACCACTTAACCTTAATCCAGCGATGACAGGAGTCATGAACTGTAACGTGAGGTTGGTTGCTAATTATCGTAATCAGTGGGCAAGTGTTTTGAAGTCTAATGCATTCAATACATACTCAGTTTCTTATGACCAACGCGTTCCTGTTGGACGATATGATTACTTCGGTATTGGTGGTTCTTTTTGGGGTGACAAAGCAGGTCGTTCTGAATTTGGACAAATTCAAGGAAAATTAGCCGCTTCTTATAGTAAAAGAATGGGGGGCGATAGAAATAAAGCACATTATCTAGTTGTAGGATTAGATGGTGGTGTATTACAAAGAAGTGTTGATTTCCAAAATCTACGATGGGGAACACAGCACGATGGTGTTGGTGGATTTGATAGTTCTTTAGGTTCTTTGGAAAACTTTGATAATGACAATGTATTAGTTGCTGATTTAGCTGCTGGACTTTTGTGGTTCTCTACTATGGAAGATAACAATTTCTACATAGGTGGTGCTTACCATCACTTAAATAGAGCAGATATTGCTTTCCAAGATTCAGATCCTGACCAATTGTATAGCAAATTTACTTTGCATGCA
Source organism: uncultured Saprospiraceae bacterium (assembly GCA_938010715.1). Lineage (GTDB taxonomy): Bacteria > Bacteroidota > Bacteroidia > Chitinophagales > Saprospiraceae > JAGQWW01. Next base: position 3,290 of record CALLVG010000077.1, on the reverse strand, counting down.
GGTGGTGAGTTCAAATTGACTGGCAAAATGGGATTAGTACCAGGTGTTGTTGCGATGGTTCAAGGCCCTTCACTTGAGATTAATACAGGTACAAGTCTAAGATTTACTTTACACAAAAGTAGATTTGAATACCAAGCATTACAATTTGGTGCATGGGCTCGTATCTCAAATCGTTTAGAGTCTGGAGTTCACACAGATGCATTCATTCTTTCTTCAAGATTTGATTATAATGACTTCAGTCTTGGATTTAGTTATGATGTAAACGTTTCAGATTTGCGTGCAGTAAGTAACTCAAATGGCGCATTTGAATTTGCATTAGTTTACAAACTTTGTGGACCAGAGAAACGTAATGTTTATTGTCCTAATTTCTAAAAATTCACCCTTGAATTTTAAAATCAAAAATCCCTGTAGTTTCATTACTACAGGGATTTTTTTAGCAAAACCACTGACGGTTTAAAGTTAATATTTTTTATTTTTTATGTATTCGCCTGAAAATCACTAATTTAGCTAATCTTAAAATTTAATTACACATTAGCGCTTTATACAATAGACTTTATTCTGAAATAGTTTGTAGAGCAACGAGTGCTTATTTTTTTGCTAATTGAGGCAAAAAATCTAAGCATAGCCTTAGCTACGGTTCTATTTTTTAACGAAAAGTAGCGAAAAAAGAAGTATTCGTTTGCATACGAAATATTTTAGAATAAAGTCTAATAAGGTTGTTTATTAAATTTTAAACAATTTTTTTTCTGAGAAAACACACTTAAATAAAAACTGACAATCATGTTTGGTTCAAAAAAAGAGAAGTCTGTAAAATCTAATTTAATCCCTTCTTCAACGTCTAATACCTTCAACAGTTTAGTGCAAGGTACTTCTATCAATGGTGACATTGTCGCCGATAGTGATATCCGAATTGATGGAAACTTAAAAGGTACACTTGAATGTGCCGCTAAAGTCGTTATCGGTCCTACTGGTTCTATTGAAGGGGAGATTCGTTGCCAAAATGCGGTGTTCGAAGGTAGATTTAAAGGAGATGTTTACGTTGAAAACTTGCTTCAAATCAAGGACAAGGCAGAAGTCAATGGAACAGTTACTACAAGTAAAATTTTGGTGCAAGCAGGAGCTATTTTCAATGTATCTTGTAAAATGGGCTCTGGAGTAGCAGCTCACAAAACGAATAAAAAATTGGCAGATGCCCAACCAGTCTCCTAAATCTGAAAATTCCGAAAAGAAGAAAAAAGGTAAACGCAAAGCAAATGAATACCTCAAGTACTCAGGAATGGCCTTCGAGATGTTTGCGGTTATGTGCCTATTTACGGTCGGAGGTACCAAACTGGACGAATACCTACAGAGTGAGAAACAGTATTTTACTATGCTGGGAGCAATACTTGGGACTATCTTTGCGCTCACTTACACGCTGAGGGATTTTATAGCTAAAAAAGATAAATGAATACTACTGTATTTTATAAAAAAATAAGCATCCTCTCGGGATGCTTATTAATTTTTTTGATAGCGCTATCACAATTCTCTCCATTTCAAGGCACTCTATATTTCTCTATAAGTTCAACTTTCGTATTTGTTATTTTTACCATTTTAGTTTTTCATATCGGATTACGAGTAGTAGGTAGTCCCAACAAAAATCTGTTTACAGGAGTCGCTATCAGTTCCATTTTTATGAAACTGGTTTTTATTCTGGCTTTTCTATTTACTTATCAAGCAGTAGTGGAACCTACCTCCAAATATTATCTCTTTCCTTTTATTTTGATCTATTTGGTCTATACCATTTTTGAAACGAGTGTAATGATGCAGCTGTCAAAGGCTTCTCATTAGCTTCTTAGAAAAAACTGGATAGTGATATTTCACATGTTGATTTTTTCTTTGAAAAAGTGATCATAAATAATAGACTTTATTCTAATATAGGTGAGATGCCTGATGAACTTTTATGGGTAGCCGAGGCTCGTGCGGCATGAAGTCGAAAATTTTTATGTTAAAAACGTTAACTTTTCTAAAAAACTACGTCTCAAGGTGCGTAATGGAATTTTATTGTTTCTAAAAAGGAAAACCACACGTAAATGAACGAACTATTAAATTTTGAAAATAAGAAGGAAAGAGATGATTTTTTGATTGCTTTGGTTGTTATTGCTCTTTTCGCATTACTTTTCTGGTGGCTGTTTGGCCAAAATAATAAATTACTACCTGTCGAAAATTTGGTACCTGCAGTCGCGACTGTTGAAAAAACAGATACAGACGGTGATGGCGTTTATGATGAAAATGATAAGTGCCCCGAACTGGCAGGAACACTTATAAACGATGGCTGTCCAAATGATGTTGACGGAGATGGTATTTATGACGAAAATGATAAATGCCCTAACTTGGCAGGAAACGCCAAAAACGAAGGTTGCCCTTCTGACACAGATGGCGATGGTATTTATGATGGAAAAGATGACTGCCCTGAGTTAGCTGGTGTTGTTGAAAATAGTGGCTGCCCTGCGGATGCAGACGGAGATGGTGTTTATGACGTAAATGATAAATGTCCAAATCGCGTTGGAACGGCCAAAAATGCGGGCTGCCCAGAAATTAAAATCAATGAAGAAGAACGTGCACTTTTAGCAAGGGCAATGGAATCAGTAGAATTTAATACAGGAAGTGCGATTTTGAAACCAAATTCTAAAGCGATTCTTGATCAGATTACCAATTTGATGAAAAAGTATCCGCGATATAAGTTGGAAATTAGAGGTCACACTGATGATAGAGGGGATAGAGATGCAAATTTGAAATTGTCGCAGGAGCGAGCGGAGTCATGTTTTAATTTCTTAACTGAAAAAGGTATCGAGGCAAGAAGGATTTCTTTTGAGGGATTCGGCGAGTCAAAACCACTTTATAGCAATGATACCGAAATTGGAAGAGGTAAAAATAGAAGAGTAGAGTTTAAGCTTAGCTACTAAAAATAAAACAGTGCCCTCAACTCTGTTTTTGAAGGCACTGAAAAAAACCTCTGATTATTAGAATTACTTTTTAAAGTGTCGGACAACTTCGAGTTGTCCGACACTTCTCGTTTAAAGTTGGTTCTTGTTTTACTTTGAAGCAATTCGTTCGCTCTTTTTGACAATATCTACCAATTCGATAAATTCTTTTCTGAGACCAAATTGATCTGTTCCTTTTGCTTTTTCCGCCATTTTTTTGATGGTTGAATATTTCAAATCTCCAGCGAAAGCCGATCCTCTCAGCAACATTCCAAAACCAGCAACAGACGCAGCAAATCTCAAATTCTCAGGTGCTTTTTTGAAGTCAAC
>CALLVG010000076.1 GCA_938010715.1 uncultured Saprospiraceae bacterium | reverse complement strand
AACCTGAACTTCGCAATGTTAGAAACCCATTTACGGGTCAACAGCAAAACCTAAGATCTCGAACCATCCGAAACACCACTTTCGAAATTTCCCTTGGTTTTAGATTTTTGAGAGAGGTGATTTACGTTGATTAATTTTATGATTAGTAAAATTGAAATAATAAAATTTCGAAATTGAAGTGCGTTATTTTTTCATTAGACGAGGCAAAAAACGCAGACAATGCCTAAGCATTGGTGAGTATTTTCAACGCGTGTCCCGATTTTAATCGGGGAAGTATAATGGAAAAAGAACCGTTTCAAATCAAAGGTTGTTTTTTCGGTTTTACTCAGACAAACGCCAAAATAAAAAAGCGTCCAATTCAATAACTGAATTGGACGCTTTTTTATTTATCAAGGATTGATTATTTTCCTCCTAACTCCTCTATTTCTTTTTTTCTCTTTTTGCGTTTTTTGTTTTTCTTTTTTAAACGCTTTTTATCCTTTTTTGCAATTTTTTTAGATTCTTTTTCAGCTGCTTTTCTTGCTTTGCGCTCTGCTTTTGTTTCGTTTTTTGGCGCTTTCTTTTCGAGTTTTGCAGCTTCGCGTTTTGCAATTCTCTGTTCCATTACTTCGCGATTCTTTCTCACTTTTTCTCTTTTCGCTTTGTGTTCAGCAGCAGCGGCAGCTTTTTCAGCTTTTTTTGCTTCGCGTTCTGCTTTCCAACCTGCTTTTATTTCTGCTTGCTCTTCCGGAGTTTTTCCTTCCAAGGCTTTGGCTCTTTTTTCTTTTTGAGCTTTGACTCTGGCCATTCTTTCTTCCATCGCTTTTCTACGCTCTGGCGTCATGTTCTTTTCTCTCTCTGCCTTAGCCGCTTCTCTTTTTGCTTTCGCTTCAGCTTTCCATTGCTCTTTGATTGCTTTTTTTTCTTCAGGAGTTTTTCCTTCGAGTTGTTTTGCACGTTCAGCTCTTTGCGCTTTCATTTGTGCAATTCGATCATTGCGTTGTTGCTCAGCCATTTCTTCCTCTGTTAACTCAGGTTCTTCGACTGGAGCTTGATTTTCTATTTGTGCAATTGCTATCTGTCCAATAAACAGAAAAGCCATCATTAATAAAATTGAAATCTTTTTCATTAGAATTATATTTTTAAACAAAAATTGAAAGTATTTGAAATACAAAATTATAGACGTGTAAATTGAGAACGGTATTGCTATAAAAAAGTTAAATTTTAAGCGCGCGCGCTCATTATCTACCTCCAATATCAGACCAAACGATTTAAAATTCGATTAGTAATAAGATAAGTAGGTTTTACTCCATCAAGTCCCAAACTGCCAGAAGCCAAAGTGCTACCCGTTTCTAACGGATTATCAGAGGCATAATAAGCGTATCGAAGTTTTACATTTTTACTAATACTATGTCTGATTTTGGAGGCAGATTGTATGGCTTTTTGATAATGTCCACCTTCCATTTCCAATCCGACGCCTTTCCACGAGGAACGGAGGAAATAGCGCAAAATATCTTTGTTTTGTAAAGAAGTACCCAAAACAGTAATCATCGAACCACTGTAAACACCCAATTCATGGCCCTCAAATTCTTTTACCATAAGGTCATTTTCAAAAGGATAATTGTCACCACTGCCTTCAAAAATATGAGAGTCAGGAATCATAATATCCCCTTTTGTCCCCGTCAAAATACCAGCCTTACCCATGATGTTTATCGACTTTACATCGAGTGGAATTCGCTCTTCATCTTTCTCAAAAGGTTTGAGCAATTCGTCCATTGATTCATAGGCCTGTTCGCCAAATGCGTAGTCCATCACGATGATAACGAAAGGTTTTTTATGGCTCCACTTTATTTCTTCAGGAAGATGTTTTGCCACTTTTGAAGAGTCAAAAATCTGAACGGAGATATTCATCCCACTTTCATCATTCAATTCATACATACCGTTTTTCAACGCAAATTTTCGAACCTTTTCTCGCAGTTTTTTATTGGAAGGAATACTCAAATTGGTCGCGACTTCTTCGATGCTTACGAGATCAGATTTTATGGCCGCTTTCGCGAAAATGGAATTCATCACACTGTGCATATTGGCACTGATGATATGAATTGGGCGCTGAAGTAATTCATTCTCATTCAAAAAAAATTTAATCTTTTGCGCCCATAATTCTCCATAAATATGATTGCCCAACCGCTCTCTCAAAGCTGACGAAAAACTAATGTGTCGGTCGTTTTTCTCAACATGTTCTTCAATGCTCCTTTTGCCCAACCAATAGGCGATTTGAAACAAACTACTCACTCCTTTCGATTCCGAAAAATTCTTGTCTGCTTCGACGGTTTCTTCGTAAGTTCTACCTAAAACGGTACTCAAATAAGAGTAGCCAATTGGTTTGTCCACTTCCAGTCCCGCCTCCATTTTTGTAACCAATTCTTCGAGCATGATCCATTCTCTGGTAGGACGGTTTTTAGTGTCAAAACTATTTTGCCTAATCTTTTCTGCTTCAATATACATGAAAGTCAAGTGGGTCAGAATGTCGTAGATATCACTTCGTCCACGCGTCATCTCAATATACATTTGCTCCTCGTCAAGGCGATAGCAATTTCTTCTTCTTTTGGAAGGAACAATGGGTTCGAAGTTAGAACTTTCGTAACCTTCTCGTCCTATCAATTTGAGGTATCGACACTCTTCTATGCCTTCTGGTAATCGCTGAAAAATGTATAACAATCCTTTTAATTCAACGCGTTCTGGATCCGCTATGGAGCCGTATATTTCGGGTTTCAAACTCATCATGGCTTCAATCATCGCCTCTCCCGATACCCCCAATGGTTTGTAGTGACCTCTTATGAAAAGGTGTCGCATCGCAATGTGCAATCGCTGTATCGCCGCTCTTGAAATCTGTGCTCTCGTTTGCATCGAAATGATTAAATTTTAAAATGAATAAATGAACTCCGAATCTGTGCTTTAAAAAAATGGTATTGTGCTAATTGCTGACTGCCGACTGGAAAATGCCGATTGTTACCACGAATAAATTCGTGGGCTGCCTTTTTACCACGAATGAATTCGTGGGCTGCTATCGTTTTGCTGCTCGAAACCAACTGACCATTGCTGCGCGGTCATTATCCGAAAGTTTACCTTTCTCGTGCATCCAACCGTAACTTTTGAGGGGCATCCTTTTGTTGCCTGTTACTTCGGCCATTTCTTCCAAAGTAAGCCTTTGTTTGTCCGCATTGTAAGAACCCCATTCAGAAAGGTTGAAATTCATGCGACCACCTCTCACGTGGCTGCGCACCCACCAACCCAATGGTTGAAAACTGGTGTACGCTGGAAAGGTCGTTTCGTTGGAGTGACAATCATAACATGCACCTTTTATTAGCTTTGCAACTTCTGTAGGTGGATTTTCTAACTTAAAAAAATCTAAATTCGCGTCTGAAGAAGGTGGCGTTTTGTCAATTTGAAAAAATTGAATAACTACCAAAAACGCAATGAGAAGATAAGGCCAGTATTTTTTTATCATATTCATAAATTTCAACTTAACGGGTGGTCTTTTGTTTCATACTCCGAAGTTGTTTAAGAATGGAGTTCTCTACATTCGTATTTGCAGATTGAAATCTAATTTTTAAACAACTTCTTGTTATTAAAACACAAATATCTAAAATTTGATTACAAATAACACATACGATTATATTCTTGCAGGTGGCGGTCTCTCTGGTCAAATGATGGCTTTGGAATTGCAAAAAGTGATTGGTGACAACGAGCGAGTTTTGATGATTGATAAAAGTGATAAAAACGAAAATGACCGTACTTGGAGTTATTGGTCCACAGATCGCAGTTTGACGGATGTTTTAGCGAGAAAAGTATGGAATAAGATTAAGGTGAGCGGAAAGGGTTTTAATGAGAAAATTTCTATTGCGCCTTATCATTACGCGACGATTAGAGGAATTGATTTTTATAATTTTACGAAAAAAGAACTTGTAAACGATAAACGGTTTGAATGGGTCACGGCCGTAGTCGATAAAATAGAGGAAGACAGCGGAGTTGTAAAAACAACCGATGGAAAATCATATACGGGTAAACTTATTTTCAAAAGTTATTTTGAGGCAGATAAATTAGAAATTCCTACAAAAGACTACTCAGTTTTGTATCAGCAATTTAAAGGTTGGTTTGTCAAAACGGAAAAACCTGTTTTTGATACTGATACGGTAACGTTCATGGATTTTTCAACTTTAGAAAATACGCATGAAACGCGATTTTTTTACATCCTTCCTTTTTCCGGAACAGAGGCATTGGTCGAGTACACAGCCTTCACTGCCAATAGAATGGAAGAGCAAATTTATGACGATCATCTGAATTGGTATTTTAAAGAGAAACTCAAAGTTTCCAATTTTGAAATAAAGGAAAAGGAGTTTGATTTTATTCCAATGACGGACTATCCTTTTCCACAAAAAATAAATGGCAAAGTCGTCACAATCGGAACCACTGCAGGCTTTGTAAAAGCATCGACAGGTTATTGCTTTTCGCGAACGCAAGAAAAGATAAAAGGAATAGTACAAGCATTGAGCATCAAAGGAAAAATCGAAGAATCAGATATTGTTTCTCCGTTTCATTTTCGATTGCTTGATAGTGCGATGTTGGAGGTGACTGGTAAAGGAATTGTTCCAGGTGAGCGATTTTTTATTTCTCTTTTTAAAAAAATGGCTCCTGAATTTCTTTTTCGATTTTTGGACGAAAAGGCTTCTATGAGAGAAATAATTAGGACAATGTTCGCCGTTCCCGGAAAAGGAAAATTGGTCATCGCGACGATTCAGAAGTTGATGATTGGGAATAAAATTTAGGAATAAAAAAGTTACATTCGTTGAAACAACTTCAAAACAGATGGGATAAAAATTGCCAACAGAAACAAAGACAAAAATCAAAAAATGGCTAAAATATCTCGAATCCAGATAATGATTGGTTTAAAGAGAAGATTTTATTCCTTTTTGGTTTGCGCCTTAAATTGATTTCATGCTGATTCCTGCAAAAATATTGCTTTTCGGAGAGTTCACGACAATCAACGGTGGTGATGCTTTGGCGATGCCATTGG
>CALLVG010000075.1 GCA_938010715.1 uncultured Saprospiraceae bacterium | reverse complement strand
ACCTTACACTGCACCTACTGGATATTATGAACTTCAACTTTTGGATGGAACGACAAACGATTTTTTTGAAATAAGTGATAAAAACGCTGTCCGCTTTGATGACTATCATCGTCTTGACCTTTCTGCTACTTATGACTTTACAAAATCGAGTGTTGGGCTTTCTTTGACGAATATTTATAATAGAAAAAATACGTGGTATAATGAGTATGATTTCATTGAATATGAATTGTTAGAAACCAATGTTTCCTTATTAGGCTTCACACCAAGTCTATTTTTTAATTGGACTCTTCGATAAACTTAAAACAAATCTAAAATGAAATTCATTAAATTAATATCTCTACTATTTTCAATTTCCATTTTATTTCTTGCTTGTGAAAAACAAAGTACTGAAGTCATAGAAAGTAAAACAACAGTTGTAGAAGCATACTTACATGCTGGAAAAACAATTGACAGTCTAAAAATAACTCAAAGCCTTTCATTGACTATAGCCGATAGTATCATTGCACTCGATGATTTAGTAGTGAATATTTCAGATTCCAATAATCAATATACTCTAAATTCTATTGGGAATGGCATTTATCAAAATACAGAATTGATTATCGAAAATGATAAAAGTTATCGTTTGGAAATCGAAAGAGATGGAGCGGTTATTTCTGCCGAAACTTATATTCCTAATAAAAAAGAAACTCAAATATCTTTAACTCAAGTAGCATTACCCAAAATAGAATTAAATACTCCAATAGGAATTCCAACAGGCTCAATTGATGCTGTTGAAATCACATGGGACAATAGTGAAGGGGACTATTATTACACCTCCATTAGTAATATAGAAATTGACCCAGAAACTGTAAATGAAAATGACACTGGACAATTGAGTCGCTCTATTATTTCTGAACCACAAATTTCAAGCTTCTACGCTATTTTTCCACGGCGAGAATTTAGTCATTATGGTACGCACCAAATAATAGTTTACAGAGTGAATCCTGAGTATGCCGCTTTGTATGAGAGTTCTGGCAATTCAACGCTTTCTTTGGAAGAGCCACCAACGAATATTGAAAATGGCTTAGGGATTTTTACAGGTGCGAGTAGTGATACTTTGTATTTGGAGGTTGTCAAACTTTAATAAATAAACTAAGAAGTGGTTTTGAATTTAAATTTTTTGTATGTGAGGGCGGTTTTTGCCCTCACTCTTCCCGAAGTGAATTCGGGACACGTCGTAATTTTTAAAGCCAATAGTAAAACCAGGTAGTTCATTTCGATGTTCAATTTTTGAAAGTTTAATCTCAATCTGAAAGGCAGTAAAGCTCGCCCTGACTCCTTAAACCTGATCCCTTTATTTCAAATGAATACAAAACAACTCCAAAACCTCACTCGATGTATTTCGAATCGAAACTTCACCTCCATTTTCCCACCAACCCCATATTTCATCAATTTCAAAATCATTTAAAATAAAAGATTTCCCCAGTCTGTTGACCATCATCATTGGCGTATTAAAATTAAGGGAATGATATTCTTTAGCTGGAATTTCCAACTTTACCACTCGAAATGTTTTATTGTTTTCGACCAAAGTTTGGAACGGATGATCTTGATATTTGTAAATCGCATGAGTTGTTGGTCGCAAATTTTCAACCGCCATAAATCGCATGGTGTCTTTTTCTAAATTGACAATACGATGTATTTTTGACACAACTGGAATATCGAATTCACCACCAGTGTAAGCATCGGGTAGGGTGAAGGAGTTAAATTCCTTTCCTTGATCTTGGGTGGCCAATTTCCCACCCTTGAGCATGACATAACAATAGTTGTTTGCATGCTCATGAAAAAGGCAAGTATCGCCTGGTGGAAAACGGATATCCAAGACTCGCCCGTTGGTCGATTTTAGGACAGGTTGATGTCGTGGTTCCTTATGAACTGGAATTATTTTCGGCGAACATTGAACAAAGAGGGCCAATAATGTTATTATGATGAAATATCGACGCATTTTTTTGCTGAATTTTAGAAGCCAAGAATACATTAAAATTATTAAAATTTGATTATTAATGGCCTAATCTTTTGCGCTGCATCACGATGTTTTTGTAAATTTACGTGTTCGAATTAGTGTATTTGAACGAATATTTTGAATGAGAAACCTTTTCCAAATTTAGTTTGGATAAAAAGTAAAAATCCGAAATTATGATTGAATCCTCAACGGTGAAAATGCAAAAGAAATCAAGTTCTAAAAAGGTTAGTCCTAAACTTAGAAAAGAAGTTTTGGCAGATTACCATACTTGTTGCTTAAGTCGCGAGGTCAGTTTGTTAGGAAGAAAAGAGGTTTTAACTGGAAAAGCCAAATTTGGTATTTTGGGTGATGGAAAAGAACTCGCACAAGTTGCACTTGCTCATTACTTTGAAAAAGGCGATTGGCGCTCAGGTTATTACAGAGACCAAACTTTGATGTTTTCTTTAGGAATTTCATCGGTTCAAGACTTTTTCGCACAACTATATGCAGATGCCAAAAATGACCCTTTCTCGGGGGGGCGTCAGATGAATGCCCATTTCGCTACGAAATCAATTGATGAAAATGGTGAGTGGATCAATCACACCAATCAATACAATGTAAGTTCGGATATTTCTTCAACAGGTGGCCAAATGGCACGTGGGTTAGGATTGGCTTTAGCTTCCAAAATTTATAGAAACAATCCAAAACTGGCGAAAGGAAGTAAATTTTCAAACACTGGAAATGAGGTCGTCATCGCAACTATTGGAGACGCAAGTACATCTGAAGGTGTATTTTGGGAAACGATGAATGCAGCGGCAGTGCAGCAAGTTCCATTAGTGGTTTGTGTGTGGGATGATGGGTATGGAATTTCTGTTCCAAAAGAATTCCAAACGGCAAAAGGAAGTATTTCAACTTTGTTGGATGGTTTTAAAATTGAAAAAGGGACCAACGGTATAGACATTTATAAGGTCAAGGCTTGGGATTATATGGGTTTGAGAGAGGCTTACAAAATGGCTATTTCAAAAACAAGAAAAGAACACACGCCGTGTTTGATTCATGTGGAAGAGGTCACGCAGCCTCAAGGGCACTCGACTTCTGGTTCGCATGAACGATATAAAGATGCCAAGCGATTGCAATGGGAAAAGGATTTTGATGGCATCCTGAAATTTGAGCAATGGATTGTCAAACAAAAAATTGCTTCTAAGGAAGAATTAGAAGAAATCAAAGCGGTCGCCGTTAATAAAGCCCGTGCAGACAAAAAAGAAGCATGGGACAATTACACGGCAACAATAGATGATAGATACAGCGTTTTAAAACCCGTTTTAAATCAGCTTTCCGCCGAGTTGGCAAATGAGCCTGAAATTGTGAAATTAATTGCTCATTTTGATAAAATGATCACGCCAACCTTGGCGGAAGTTATAGAGCATGCACGTCGTTTGTATTTCAAATTGATGAAATTCGAACTGGAATCAGTCCAAAATTTAAAAACTTGGATTGATGAACGAATGGCAGAAGGAAGTGAAACTTACGCAAGCAATTTATACAGTAATTCAGATAAATCTGCACTGAAAATTCCTATTGTTCCAGCTCAATATTCAGATGACTCACCGATGGTTACGGGTTTTCAAGTTTTAAATAATAATTTCGATTACATTTTAGAAAACTACCCATCATTTCATGCATTTGGAGAAGATGTGGGTGATATTGGCGATGTGAATCAAGGACTGATGGGCATGCAAAAGAAGTACGGCATCAAACGAGTTTTCGATACCGGAATCCGTGAATGGACGATTATGGGACAGGCCATCGGAATGGCCATGAGAGGTTTGAGACCATTGGCTGAGATTCAATATTTAGATTATTTGATTTATGGATTGGAGCCATTGACAGATGATTTGGCAACGTTGCGTTGGAGGTCAAATGGCATTCAGCAAGCACCTGCAATCATCAGAACTCGTGGTCATAGATTGGAAGGAATCTGGCATGCAGGGTCTCCGATGGGAATGATGTTGGGGTCTCTTCGTG
>CALLVG010000074.1 GCA_938010715.1 uncultured Saprospiraceae bacterium | reverse complement strand
ATTTACAAAAGTCAAAATGGCACCTGAAGGTGATCCTGCTCGTTTATTGACGGCCGAACATTGATTGCATTGGCAATATTTCCCACGATCGTTTTGACTAACCGAATAGTACTTTTTGTTGCCATCCGCTTTCATTTTTTTACGAAGTGTTTCTACGACTATTTTAAAAACTGCTGGGTTGGTGGTGCAAAGTTGCCCATCTTTTACGCTTTTGCCTTCGTAGAGTGAAAAGTATTCTGGATTTGAATTGAAATACTGCTTTGGTGAGATCATCCGCTCAAATGTATGACCCCAATAATCTGACCACTCCTTTCTGCTTACGACATGATCCAATTTATGCCATTCTGTAAATGCACCTACTGTTGGTTTGTAAAAATTATCTCTAAACTCAAAAGCAGGAGTCTCTTTCAAATCAATATTCCCCAAAGCAACTTCCTTTTTTTTAGGAATAACAATTTCTGAATTATGAAAATATCGGCAGTTGTGATACTTTTCTAAATAGGAATAAATTCCATACTCAACGCCTGATTTTGTGCCCCCTACAAAAACTAATTTGCTATCGATCGCTTTTACGTGAAAACCATCGGTTCCCAAATTTGTAGATTGATTTTGCAATGATTTTGAAGCTTTTCGATTTGTTTTTCCTATTAAAATTTCGGTTGATCGTTCAGGCACTTTGTCGTATTGTAATCTTAATTTTAAACCTGAAATTTCCTCTAAATATTTTTGAAGCATTTCACCTGCCCGTTTTTCAGGTAGCGTTGCTTTAGTAGGAATGATAATAGAATATTTGGAAGCCCCATTTTTGATTAAAACACCGTTTGAACCAGCCGATTTTTTGGATGATTTACACGAAAAAATGACCATTGAAACGAAAAGCAAGGAAATGAGCGAATATTTCATATTAGAAATGAATTTTAATTTAAGACGGAAAGAACGAAATTTTATACATGGTATTTAGATATTAGCGGCAGAAATTTTAAACCCCTCTAATTTGGAGGGTTTTAAGTTTTCATAATTGATTATCTTTTGAAATAAAAATCTATGTCAAACGAATTAGATGTTGCAGGAAGGAAAATTCGGATGAAAAATATCAAAGGTCGAGAGATGTTTAGCCTTAATGATATTGCTGATCAATTTGGTACGGGTAGGTCACGAGATAAAATTAGAGATTGGTTTCGAAGTTCCAATACGATTGATTTTATTGAAGCTTACGAAGAAAGGCATAATCCAGACTGTAAATTACGCGCGTTGAAACAAATTGCAAATAAAGCAAGAAACAGAGAAAATTTTATCCGACCAGAAGACTTTGAAGTTGAAACAGGGACACCTTTTATTAGTGCTCGAAACAAGAAGGATGGCGTTTGGGCAGCTTTTCAAATCGCAGCCGAATTTATGATGTGGATCAGCCCTAAATTTAAGGTTTGGTTTATGGCTGACTATGAGGATATGAAAAGGCAACAGATAATAATGAAGCTGAACACAGATAAATTCTTTGCGGAAAAGAATGTGGATAATCTAATGGAAGCTTTAAGAAATGAAAAAGATAGATTAGACGAATTGATATCAGAAAAGAATAAATTAGAGTCATAAGTAGCTGATAATCAGTCACTTATGAAAAATAAGCGAGTTTTGCTCGCTTTTTTTATGTAACTAATTGATAATCAATGTTTTAAGTTCTTGAAGCTAACTTCATTGTATTAGAATTTTGAATTCGAAAATAACACATACGAAATGCTAAAGTGGATCATATGATCCACTTTAAAATATGCAAGAAAGAATAGAAATCAAATGCAAAAAAAAGTAATCATAATACTCGGCAGTTCTCGAAGTCACGGCGATACCCGTAAACTAATCGATCGAGTAAGAGAAGAAATAGATGCAGATTTCATAGATCTCAATGATTTACAAATCAGCTATTATGATTATGAATACAAAAATCAGGAGGATGATTTTTTGCCAACGATGAAGATGGTAGTGGAGTACGATAAAATTATTTTGGCGTCTCCTGTTTATTGGTATTCAATGAGTGGGGTCATGAAAACTTTTGTAGATCGATTTTCGGATTTAATCCGTATCCACAAACAAGTAGGAAGACAGTTGAGAGGAAAGCAATTATATACCATTTCAAGCAGCTCTGATTCGACGGTTTATGCCTGTTTTTTAGAGGCATTTGAACTCACGGCCAAGTATTTGGGAATGGATTATGATGGATATTTATACGGTTGGATAGAAAATGAAGAAATACCCAAAAGTTTGATTCCTGCGCTCAAATCTTTTATTGATAAGTTGAAATGACACTTTATTTTATAAAAAGTACTAACTTGCATAAGTAATTGACTTACAACACTTTAACATAACCAATTTAATATGAGAAAAATTCTTTTTTCATTAAGCTTTTTAGCTTTCACTACGACTTTATTTGCCCAAAATTGCCCACCCTCCTCTCAGGCAGGGATACACATTGTACAAAAAGGAGAAACCCTATATCGGATTTCAAAAATGTATGGAACATCAGTTCAAAATTTGTTGAATATAAATGGTCGCTCTTTGAATCAAGTACTTTCAGTTTGTACGCCATTGAGAGTTTATGGTTCAACAACAACTGCCACAACTACCACGACTCCGCAACCGACAACAGTTTCGACTACAACTTATAGCCCTCCGACAAGACCGACAGGAACTTACGTTCCACCGGCAACATCAGGGGGGACTTATATTCCACCAGCGGCTAATACAGCGCCTGCGCCTGCTTCTACCCAACCAGTTTCTTCTACGACTTCTAATAATTATGATAAAGGCGGACGTTACAGTAAGCCTTTCGATCAATATTTGAAACAAGAAAAAGGGGTTCATTATGCAGAAGAAAACGAAAACATGGAAGGAATTGCGGCATTGTATGGTTATACAGCGGCAAGGTTTCGTGAGTTTAATGGTTTGCCAGTTGATTCAGAGGTATTTACAGGACAGGTATTAAGAACAACTGATTGTGATTGTTTAAATACGATTACTGATGCAGAAGGCGAAAGAGTAACTGTAAATCCAACAGGAACAACCAATGCAGGTAGCTGGACTTCTACTGGCGACGATGGATGGACAACGACAACTGTAGATAATGGAGGTACTACAACGACCACCACCTCATCAGGATGGACGACGACCAATCCAACAACTGGAGCAACTCCATCTACGACGACGTCTTCAACTTCAAAACCAGCACCTTCTTCATTCAATAGAGCATCGGCATCTTACATGAAAAGTGAGGAAGCATTAATGATTGACGAGATCAATTTAATTCGCTCTAATCCGAAAGGGTATATTCCTTTTATTCAAGAATACATCAAATATTTACAAACCAACGGAAGTTTTGGAAATTCAATTAAAACTTCGGTAGAGTTGATTGATGAATTGAGGACGACCGCACCACTTTCAACTTTAAAACCAAAACAGTGTCTTTATGAGGTTGCAAAAAGACATGGTGAAGATGAAAAACGTATGGGCGTTTCAAGTCACCAAGGAAGTGACGGTTCATGGCCATGGGATAGAATTTTGAACGGTTGTAGAGATTTACAAGATGGTAATGAGAATCTTGTGGGTGGACCAGAGGACATCAGACGTGCAGTGATTTTGCTTTTAGTTGATGATGGAATTTCGACAAGAGGACATAGAAAAGCATTGTTAAATCCAGCATGGAAATATGTCGCTTGCCACAAAGTAGGGAAAGTAGGAACGATGCCTAATAGTTGGATTCAGAATTTTGCTTATTAAGGAACGCTCAAAAAATAAGTTCCCGATTTCAAAAAATTAGTGTGCAAGCAAATACTTCTTTTTCCGCTACTTTTCCCCGATGTAAAATCGGGACACCCGTTAAAAAATAGAACCGTCCGTCGCGGCGGATGCAATGATTTTTTGCATCAATTAGCACAAAAAATAAGCATTCATTGCTCTACAAACTATTTTAGAATAAAGTATAGTCAAACAACTTCGACAAGTTGTTAAATCAGTTTTACTTAGCGGAAATAAAATTTTAATAAAAAAACGGTATTTGTGACTAGTCATAAATACCGTTTCTTTTTTTTTATCATAACCTCTAAAATGTCACTCGTAAACTTTTGCAAATTATTTTATAATTAATGTGTAAAAGGACGTATAATTGCTTCAAATAATTGATTTTCTAACCAAATTTAAATTTTTTACTATGAGTAAGTTTGATGATAAATTGGCGCTCTACAACAAATCTATGGCTGAGAACACCAAGACCGCAGTTGATGGTGATCTACTAAGAAAAGTAGCTAAAGGTTTAGGCCCATCAATTTATTTGAAAGATGCTGGTTTAGTATCATGTAGTGACCAAACAGAGTTAGATAGAGTTAAGACTAATTTCCTTATCAAGAAACTTGGAATGTCTGACGATGACAAAATGGACGCTGCTATCAAAGAAGTTTGTGCAGAATACACTGCAAAAATGAAACACCGCGCAGTATTTTATTACCTATTAACGAAAAAGACAGGCAAGGAGTCTATTTACGGATAGTTTCTAAAAAGTGCTTAAAAAAATGAAAGGGTTCGGCTTCTTAGCCGAACCTTTGTTTTTTATAGAAAACCTTATACTTTTGCAGCCGTAGAAATTAATACAATTAATTAAAGAAATATAAAATGGCAGAATCAAAAAAATCAAAAGGTTTAACATGGATATTGGCAATCGTTTTTAGTGCCATCACTATCGGAATGCTTTTCTTTATTCCAGAGTGGAGTTGGGTACCGTTGCCTTTCATGCTGACTTATATCGTATCTGCAGCAAATATCATATAGACTCGATTTTATTACGAAAAAAGAAAACCCGATTGTACCTGATGTGCAATCGGGTTTTCTTTTTTCTATGAAGCAAAAATGCGTTCTCTTGAACAAAATAATGCTCAGGGAATACATTTGACTCCGCTCAGGGTACGGCATCGGTTCATCGCAACTTGCTTAACTCGTTCGCATATATTCCCAAGCGGATTGGTAACCGCCTACTTTTTCTACATAATTAAGAAAATTTTGGTAAAAATCATGCGCACCGATGGTTCCGCTGTCGCCGACAATAATTAAAAGCTTCTTTGCGCGCGTCATTGCGACGTTCATCCTACGATAATCTTTGAGGAAACCAATTTCAGATTTGGTGTTTGATCGTACCAAAGAAATATAAACCACATCACGTTCTTGCCCCTGAAATCCGTCGATTGTATTGATTTCGATGGGGTAGGGAGAGAGCGTTTCGTCTTCGGTAATGTAAGTTTCCATTCTAATCACTTGTTCCCGATAAGGTGAAATGACAGCAATGGAAGGGCTTT
Source organism: uncultured Saprospiraceae bacterium (assembly GCA_938010715.1). Taxonomy (GTDB): domain Bacteria; phylum Bacteroidota; class Bacteroidia; order Chitinophagales; family Saprospiraceae; genus JAGQWW01. The sequence goes on along the minus strand of CALLVG010000074.1, from coordinate 9,656 downwards.
TCTCAAGTTCAAATTTTGCAATTAGTTGATACAAATGTTCTCTTAGAATGAAAAACTCCTCTTCATTGAATTTACTTCTTTGACCTTCTTTCGATTGTTCTTCAAAACCACAACCGGCAGTGTCGATGAAAAGAACTTTGGAATTTTCGCCCATTCCGTCAAGTGCGTGATCAGTAACCGATTCAGCCGCTTTCAGATTTCCGTTATAAAATTGCTGATTAGAGAATTCCATGATCGCAAAGTTCATTCTGTATTGAATGTTGAGCAGATTTACCTTTTTATGTCGTTCGATGCATTTTTCAATCAAGGTGACACTCAGTCCTTGTTTTTGTGCTTTGAATGATTTGACCGTCGGCGGTAATTGAAATGGATCGCCAGCTAAAACCACTCGGCTTGCTCTCGTGATTGGAATCCAAGTAGCAGGTTCGAGTGCCTGCGCTGCTTCGTCAATAATGACAGTTGAAAATTTTCGATTTGCTAAAGCTCGGTTAGTAACCCCGACCAAAGTACAAATGATCACTTGCGAAGAATCCAAAATTTGATCTAAAAGTCTTCGCTCTAATTGATTGGCCCAAGATGAAAGTTCTTTTGATTGTGTCCAAAGATGATTGCGTTCTCTTCGTGCTTCTCCGTCAAATTTTCGTTTAAATTTTTGCGCTTGCCGCCTCATTTCAGCCGCCTCAATTTTTACTTTTTTAATGTTTTTGCTTTCTGGGTGTGCGGCGAGTTGAGCTTCGAGGGTGTGTTTCAAAATACTTTCATCCACTCTTGAAATATGACCAATTCTGACCACCTGTAATCCTAAATTAGAAAGTCGAATCGCCAATACATCCGCAGCGGTATTACTGGGGGCAGTCACTAAAATACCCGTTTCTTTTTTGGACAGTTGTTGAATGGCGTGGACGAGGGTAGTAGTCTTACCAGTACCAGGTGGGCCATGAACCACTGCCACATCCCGCGAAGCCAAAATATTGCGAACGGCTACATTTTGAGCGTCATTTAAATTAGGATCTGATGTTGGATTGAAATGAATATCTGAGTAGGGCTGTGTTTTTCCTAAAATCACATCACGCAGTTCTGCCAATCGGTCGCCTTTTGCTTCGATGACTTGATTCATCGCTTTTTCCATTTCGACGTAAGTCCTGCCATCAAATTCTACATCAACACCAATGTCGTTTTGATTAAGCCAATCAGGGAGATCTTTTGAATTCAAGATGATTTTCATCTTGTTCCTTTGCAGAAAATTGATGACGCCATTTCTTTCCGGTTTTTTGTAGTCACTTTGCGTGTAAAAACGGACAGGCATTCCCGAGCGAAACTGGTGAGGTTGGCTAATTTCTCGTGTTCTTTCGACTACCACGAAAGCCTTTTCACCAATAGTATAACCTGATTTTAGGACATTCACTGGCGACCAAGTATAACCTTCTTTGCGTCGTTCTGACAATGAAAGACTTGCTATTTTCTTTCGGTATAACTCATAATCTTCTTCTTTTTCAATTTGAAGTACTTCCTTTAGCTGCTCCAGTTCTGCTGTGATTTTTGACATAAAGCAAAGATGAGGTTTCTTTTGGAATTCAATGTGGTTTTAGGTCATTGAGGTGACGTTACATATTACGAATTTTATGGTCGAAAGAGCAATTGAAAAATGGTATTTTTAAAACGCTGATTTTCAACGGTTTACGATTATAGTGTCAACCTATTTCAGGACGATACATTTGTTTTCATAATTGTCATTATGTTAAATAAATTTCGAGTAAAAAAACTACTCAATTATCATTAATTTATAATTTATTAGTATCATCTTTGTGTTTCCAAAGAATTATTTAAATGATTGGTGCATTAATATCATCAAAGACAAGGATAAAGTTATTGTTGAAGTTCTTCCTCAACAGTGATACAACTGCGTATCTCCGAAGTCTCGAATCTGAATTTGGAGAATCAACTAACTCAATAAGGCTGGAACTCAATCGGTTAGAAGATGCAGGAATGCTTGTTTCAAATTTTCAAGGAAATAGAAAAGTATTCCAGGCAAACAAAAAACATCCACTTTTTGGGGAAGTACACAATATCATTCTGAAGCATATCGGTTTAGATCATATTGTGGTTACGGTTATTGAACGGTTAGGTAACGTGAAAGAAGTTTATTTGGTAGGTGATTTTGCAAAAGGAATGGACAGTAAAATAATTGATTTGGTAATTATTGGAGATATTGATAAGCCATATCTTATCAATTTGATTGAAAAAGCGGAAGATTTGGTAAAGAGAAAAATACGATACTTAATTTATACAACTGACGAATTTAACGGGATTGATTTTGAAGCTCCTTCCCTTCTCTTATGGTCAAAAGAGTAATAAATGTTTAAAGAAATTCAAGAAAAAAAGAAAGTTATTTCCGTAACCGGTTTAGGTTATGTTGGTTTGCCATTAGCATTAGCTTTTGCTAAAAAATTCAAAGTAATTGGATTTGATATTAGCAAAGAGCGAGTGGAGTTGATGCGTAAAAATATTGATCCATCCAAAGAATTGGAAAGTTCTGATTTTGATGGAGCAGATATTAAATTCACGTATGACGCTAAAGATTTAGCGGAAGCTCATTTTCATATCATCGGTGTTCCAACAGATATTGACAGTCATAAGGTTCCGAACCTTACTCCTTTGAAAAAGGCATCTGAAAGTGTTGGAAAGATTTTGAAAAAAGGTGATTATGTGATTTATGAATCAACGGTATATCCAGGTTGTACAGAAGAAGATTGCGTTCCGATTTTGGAAAAACTTTCTGGTTTGAAAATGGGTGAGGATTTTAAAGTTGGATATAGTCCAGAACGAATCAATCCAGGAGACAAAGCACGCCCGTTGACAAAAATTTTAAAAATCGTTAGTGGTTGTGATGAAGAATCACTCGAAGAAATAGCGAGTGTTTATGAATCGATCATTGAAGCTGGTATTTATAAAGCACCAACCATCAAAGTTGCTGAGGCAGCTAAAATTATTGAAAATACTCAGCGTGATTTGAATATCTCATTGATGAATGAGTTGTCCATGATTTTTGATTTGATGGATATTGACACTAAAGAAGTGTTGAAAGCTGCTGGGACAAAATGGAATTTCCTTAAATTTTTCCCTGGACTTGTAGGTGGTCATTGTATTGGAGTAGATCCTTATTATTTAGTTCATAAATCAAAGAAGATCGGTTATGATCCTCAAGTGATTTTGAGTGGACGCCGTATTAATGATCAGATGCCAGCCTTCATTGCGAAGCGTTTGATCCAGATGCTCATTCAAAGAGGTAAAAATCCACAAGAAACAAAGGTATTGGTTAAAGGAATCACCTTTAAGGAAGACGTTGCGGATATTAGAAACTCTAAAGTTGTTGACTTGATTCGCGAACTGATGGAGTTTTCTATCAATGTGCATGTTGTTGATCCCCATGCTTCTCCTAACGAAGTAGCGCACGAGTACAAACTAACAATGGTGGATAAAATTTCAGATGATTATGATGCAGTAATTGTTGCTGTGGCTCATAAGGAATATCAAGAGCTTTCTAACGAGTATTTCAAGTCAATTACGAATGAAAAACCAATCATTATGGACTTGAAAGGAATCTATAATTTTTCTGATAACGGATTGGTTTACTGGAGATTATAGATTTGATTTATGCATTTTCAAAGAAGAGTTAAGAATTAAAATTATGATCAAAGCGGATAAAAAGAAAAATAATGAGGCGATTAATCAGCTTCATCAAACAGAAGCAAGGTGGTTCGCAGTTTATACCAGTTTTAGAAGAGAAAAATTGGTAAGAAAAATGCTCGATAAAAAAGATATCGAATGCTATTTGCCAATTAATCGAGTAACGAGACGCTACGCTTCGCGAAATAAGATTGTAGATTTTCCACTCATTAGCTGCTACATTTTTGTAAAAATAAAAAAAGGCCAATATGTTCCGGTTTTGGAAACGGAACATGTTATAAAATTTACCAAAATTGGTAGAGATTTACTGGCTATTCCAGAAAGAGAAATCAACATAATAAAACGGGTTGTAGGCGAAGGATTAGAGATTTCGATGGAACAAGCAGATTTTACCATTGGCGATGATGTTGAGATAATTTCTGGTAATCTTACTGGTTTGAAAGGAAAATTGGTTTCTATTGATGGTAAAAATAAATTTGCTGTTGCATTAGACAACATTGGCTTTTCACTTACCATGTCTGTTGATGCTTCTCTTTTAAATAAAATAAGACGACCAGTTCAGGCTTATTAAGGGCATCCTTTTTTATGGAAGTACAAAAAGAATCACATTTAAGGAGCGTCCTAAAAGGATTTACTTGGAGGATAATTGCAACGACAACAACTGTAACAATTGCTTACGCTATTACAGGTGAAATTGGAGATGCACTTACGATTGGAGCGATTGAATTCGTAGGTAAAATATTCATCTATTATTTACATGAAAGAGCTTGGCAAATTATGCCGAGAGGTTCAATAAGGACTTGGTTTAAAAAATCATAAAATGGCAAGTACTAATATCCATCCAATATTTGATAGGCTCGTGCAGCAAGAAGATCGAGAGAAGCGTTTAGGTCAAAATGCCAAGGTGCTTTGGTTAACTGGTTTGAGTGGAAGTGGAAAAAGTACCATTGCTCAAGCATTAGAACGGCGTTTATTTAATGAAGGATTTTTTCCACAAGTTCTGGATGGAGACAACATTCGAACTGGAATTAATAAAAATCTTGGTTTCTCGGTTGAAGATCGAGAAGAAAATATTCGAAGAATCTCGGAAGTTGCCAAGCTGTATCTAAATAGTGGAATTATTGTAATAAGTTCTTTTATAAGTCCTACTATAAAGTCAAGAGCGGCGGCGAAGGAAATTATTGGAAAAGAGAATTTCCTTGAGATTTTTGTAAACACTCCTTTAGAAATTTGCGAGAAAAGAGACGTGAAGGGACTTTATAAAAAAGCGCGAAGTGGAGAAATTAAAAATTTTACTGGAATAGATTCTCCTTACGAAAAACCAGTAAACCCAATTTTAGATTTAAAAACAGAAAATCAAACCGTTGAAGAATCGGTTGATGAAATTATAGAACATATTTATCCATTGATTAATATTTAATATGAATTATCAATTAAATCACTTAAAAGAATTGGAGAGCGAATCCATCTTCATATTGAGAGAGGTCGCGGCTCAATTTGAAAATCCAGTTTTGATGTTTTCAGGTGGGAAAGATTCCATCTTAATGGTTTATCTTGCTCAAAAAGCATTTTACCCAGGAAAAATTCCTTTTCCATTATTGCATGTTGATACAGGACATAACTTCCCAGAAACAATCGAATATAGAGATGCTTTAGTTGAAAAGATTGGAGCTAGGTTAATAGTCGGCTCTGTTCAAGAAGCAATTGATAAAGGAATGGTTACAGAAGAGCAAGGGGTCAATGCAAGCCGAAATGGTTTACAGACTGTTGCACTTCTGACAGCATTAGAAGAAGGAAAATATGACGCTGCATTAGGTGGTGCTCGTCGTGATGAAGAAAAAGCAAGAGCGAAAGAACGTTTCTTTTCTCATCGTGATGAATTTGGACAATGGGATCCAAAAAATCAGCGACCAGAGCTTTGGAATCTTTTCAATGGGAAGAAACGATACGGAGAACATTTTCGAGTATTCCCTATTAGTAACTGGACAGAATTGGATGTTTGGCAATATCTAGCAATGGAAAAAGTTGAATTGCCAAGTCTTTATTATGCGCACGAAAGAGAAGTCTTTGAGCGTGACGGGGTCTTGTTGGCCAACAGTCCATATATTGAAAAGAAACCGACAGAAGTTGTCAAGAAAATGATGGTCAGATGTCGTACTATCGGAGATGTAACTTGTACAGGTGTTTGGGCTTCTAAAGCAACTACGACCGATCAGATTATCGAAGAAGTTGCAACGACCCGTATGACTGAACGTGGAGGAAGAACGGATGATAAACGTTCAGAAACTTCAATGGAAGATAGAAAGAAGAAGGGGTATTTTTAGAAACTTTATTCGCTTTAATCTCTCTCAATTAATTAAAAAAAGACTTAATTTAAAATGGATTATAAAAGTTCAGAACTTCTAAGATTTACAACTGCTGGTAGTGTTGATGATGGAAAAAGTACCTTGATTGGTAGAATGCTTTATGATAGTAAATCAATTTTTCAAGATCAGATGGAAGCTATCGAAGCAAGTAGTTTGCGTCGTGGTGAATCTGAAGTCAATTTAGCATTATTAACGGACGGTTTGAAATCTGAGCGTGAGCAAGGAATCACAATTGATGTTGCATATCGCTATTTTTCAACCCCAAAAAGGAAATTCATTATAGCAGACACGCCAGGTCATATTCAGTATACTCGGAATATGGTAACAGGTGCATCGACCGCAAATGTTGCTTTGGTTTTGATCGACGCTCGACACGGGGTTGTTGAACAAACTCGCCGACATGCAATCATTGCTTCTTTGCTGCAAATTCCTCATTTAGTGGTTTGTATCAATAAGATGGATTTGGTAGAATACTCAGAAGAGGTTTACGAAAATATAAAAGAAGAATTTGAAAAATTTGCATCTAAACTGGAAGTCAAGGATGTTCATTTTATTCCAATGTCGGCTTTGAATGGAGACAACGTCGTTGATCGTTCAGAAAATATGTCTTGGTATGGAGGTTCCACTTTGATGTATTATTTAGAAAATGTACACATCGGAAGTGATCACAATATCATTGACTGTCGTTTTCCAGTGCAAACTGTTATTCGTCCACAGACAGATGAATTCCATGATTACCGAGGATATGCAGGGCGAGTAGCAGGTGGTTCTTTCAAAAAAGGAGATAAAGTCATGGCTTTGCCGAGTGGATTTACTTCTACCATTAAAAAAATTGATTCTTTTGATGGTGAAATGACGGAAGCATATCCGCCACAATCCGTGACCATTTTACTTGAAGATCAAATAGACATCAGTCGAGGAGATATGATTGTTCGAGTTAATAATGTACCGAAAGTAGAACAAGACATTGATGTAATGGTGTGCTGGTTTCATGAGCGACCACTTGCTTTACGTGGAAAATATGCTTTGATGCATACCACTCAAGATGCACGATGTGTAATTAAGGATGTTAAATACAAATTAGACATCAACTCACTTCACAGAAATTTGGAGGATAAAAATATTGAAATGAACGATATTGCTAGAGTAACTATTCGCTCGACCAAACCTTTATTTGTAGACTCTTATCGTAAAAACAGAATTACAGGCAGCGTGATTTTTATTGATGAAGGAACAAATGAAACAGTTGGTGCGGGCATGATTATATAAGTCATTTATTGATTCAAGTTTCAGTTCTAAAAAATTAGAAGCAAATATTATTTGCTTCTAATTTTTTTGTTTACGTTATTTGTATTCTAAATCGAAACCTTCCTACCTCATTTCTTCGTTTTAGCAGCAATATATCGGCAAGTTTTTTGCCTTCTAATAGCTAGTTCTCCCCTTTGAACTACAATTGTACTCAATTTATAGGATTACTGAAAGAACATAATTCACAATGAAAAATATTCTAATTACCGGCGGAGCCGGATTTATCGGTTCGCACCTCGCGCGTCTTTTTGTCAATAAATATGAAGATTATCATATTGTAAACTTGGACAAGTTGACCTACGCAGGAAATTTGGAGAACCTTACAGATATTGAAAATAAATCAAATTATACTTTTGTAAAAGGAGACATCTGCGATGGCCCTTTTTTAAAGAGTCTTTTTGAACAATATGATTTTGATGGAGTGATGCACTGTGCTGCTGAAAGTCATGTAGATCGTTCTATCAAAGATCCGTTAGCTTTTATTCAAACAAACATTGTCGGTACAGCAAATTTGCTTCACACTGCCAAAAATCATTGGGAAGGAAATTTTGATGGAAAACGTTTCTACCACATTTCTACCGATGAAGTTTATGGTTCTTTGGAAATGGGTGGCGGGTTCTTCTTGGAAGATACGCCTTACGATCCACGTAGTCCCTACTCTGCTTCCAAAGCAAGTAGTGATCACTTGGTGAGAGCATTTTACCACACTTATCACTTTCCTGTGGTGATTTCAAATTGTTCTAACAATTACGGGGAAAATCAGTTTCCTGAAAAATTGATTCCACTATTTATCAATAACATCCGTCACAACAGACCTTTGCCAGTATATGGAAAAGGAATCAATGTGAGAGATTGGTTGTATGTGCAAGATCATTGCACAGCGATTGATGTAATTTTTCATAAAGGAAGATTAGGTGAAACTTACAATATCGGTGGCCACAACGAGTGGCAAAATATTGATTTGATTCATCTTTTGATTAAACAAATGGATCAAAAACTCGGAAGAGCGGAAGGTACTTCAAAAGAACTAATCACTTATGTAACCGATCGTGCCGGACATGATTTGAGATACGCAATTGATGCTACTAAATTGAAAGATGAATTAGGCTGGGTTCCTTCTCTTCAATTTGAAGAAGGATTGAGCAAAACCATTGATTGGTACTTGGCTAATCAAACTTGGTTGGACAATGTAACTTCAGGTAATTATCAAAAATATTACGATTTACAATACGCAGATAGATAAAACACAATGAAAGGAATTATACTCGCAGGTGGTTCAGGCACACGCCTCTACCCTATCACAAAAGCCATCAGTAAACAACTGATGCCAATTTATGATAAACCAATGATTTATTACCCGCTATCTATGTTGATGTTGGCAGGTATTAAAGAGATTTTGATCATCACGACTCCACACGACAATGAATCTTTCAAACGCCTATTGGGTGATGGAAAAGACCTTGGTTGTCGCTTTGAATATGCGGTGCAGGAAGTACCAAATGGATTGGCTCAAGCGTTTGTGATTGGAGAAGAATTCATTGATGGAGACAAGTGTGCTTTGGTTTTGGGTGATAATATTTTTTATGGTTCAGGCTTGAGTAATCTTTTACAAAAAGCTGCTCGTCAACGCAAAGGAGCAACGATTTTTGCCTACGAAGTTTCTGATCCAGAAAGATACGGAGTAGTTGAGTTTGACAAAAAATTCAACGCAAAAAGTATTCAAGAAAAACCAGCGAAACCAAAAAGTAACTATGCTGTTCCTGGTTTGTATTTCTATGATAAAGACGTGGTAAAAGTTGCGAAAAGTATCAAACCATCTCCTCGTGGTGAATATGAAATCACAGATGTAAATAAACATTATCTCAAAGCAGGTACTCTCAAAGTAGGTGTTTTGGATAGAGGAACAGCTTGGTTAGATACGGGGACTTTTGACTCTTTGGCAGATGCTTCTGAGTTCGTAAAAGTAATCGAAAAGCGTCAAGGCATGAAGATCAGTTGTATCGAAGAAATTGCTTGGAGAATGGGTTACATCGACAAAAAACAATTGTTGAAATTGGCTAAACCATTGGCAAAAAGTGGTTATGGTAAATACCTTCAAAATTTAGTAAAGTGAAAGTAATACCACAGTCGATTCCGGATGTTTTATTGATAGAGCCAAGAATTTTCAAAGATAGCAGAGGCTATTTTTTTGAAAGTTATAATGAAGAAAAATTCCAATCAGCTACTGGATTGAAAATCAATTGGGTGCAGGATAATGAATCCAAATCTACTTACGGTGTTTTGCGTGGATTGCAT
>CALLVG010000073.1 GCA_938010715.1 uncultured Saprospiraceae bacterium | reverse complement strand
TATTACTCAAAAAATAACTTCCCTCTTCAATTCAAAAAATTAGCTCGAAAAACCTCATTATCACTAATTTTTTGAAATCGGGAACTTATTTTTTGAGCGTTCCTTACTTTCCAATAGACTTTATTCTGAAATAGTTTGTAGCGTAACGAATGCTTATTTTTTTTGCTAATTGAGACAAAAAATTTAAACATAGCCTTAGCTACTACGGTTCTATTTTTTAACGCGTGTCCCGATTTTACATCGGGGAAAAGTAGCGGAAAAAGAAGTATTTGCTTGCAAACTAAATATTTTAGAATAAAGTCTATTGAACGCGACCAATAAAAAAATCCCGAATCTCAACTCAATGAAATTCGGGATTTTTTAATGGAAGTTCTAATGCTTAATTCTGAGAATTTCCTTCAATAATTGCAGATAAACCGCGCTCGATTAAAGCATCTTTGCGTGGTTTCAAAATACTCATTGGAGCAGTTTTTACAATTGCTTTTCCTTTGAAATGAATCATCATGGACAATTGCTCTGCCTGTGTAGCAGTATGCTCCAAGACATCTACAAAACTCTTGATTACATAATCGAAAGAGTTGTGGTCGTCATTAAAAACGACCAAAAAAGAAGGATCTCCAGTACCAGTCTCTACTTCTTCGACTAATACATCTTCCAATTCTTCTGTTAAACTGTCGTAAGGTTTCATCTTAAATAATGTTTGCGATTATTGAGTTTTCCTTGTTCTCTGAGCCAAAAACGCTCAAATCTTTATTATTAACTAATTTAATGCAGATAAAGTTTCTTTTACTTTATCAAAGTTCGGTAAATCTCCGGCAGATTCCAAAACTTCTGCGTACTGAATTTTGCCAGTTTTGTCCAAAACGAATGCTGAGCGCTTAGAAACACCTCTCATTCCCAAAACAAACTCATCATAAAGTGCGCCATAGGCCTTAGAAACTTCTCTATTAAAGTCAGCAAGCATCGTAAAGTTCAGATTTTGCTCTGCTTTGAATTTTTCTAAAGTGAATAACGAATCAACTGAGATGGCTATTATCTCAGCATCCAAATTTTGATAAGTTGCGATATCATCACGCATTGTACACAACTCCGTAGTGCAAACCCCAGTGAAAGCCAAAGGGAAAAACAAAAGCACTACATTTTTGCCTTCATATTGATTTAAAGAGACTTCTTTTTTCTCTGTTGAGAACAAAGTGAAATCTGGAGCTACATCACCAACTTTTACTGACATGGTATATTTATTTTTTTCGTTTTAAGAATGGGCGAAAGTAGAAAACAAGTTTGATTTTTCGTTGCTTTGCCGCTGCAATAAATGAGTAAATGAAAAAAGGTTAAAATAATTAAATATTTATCCCTACATAATGTTCACGAAATCGCGCATTTAATCATTTATTCATCCTATCATATATTCCTTTCATAATGAACCCTATCCAAAAAGCATATCTTCAAATTCATGTTGCCATATTCTTTTGGGGATTCACTGCTATTTTGGGAGATTTGATAAGCCTCAATGCAACCGTTTTGGTTTGGTGGCGCGTTTTGATCACTTCTATCAGTTTACTTTTTTTAATAAATGTTGGAGAATTATTCAGAAGGCTTCCACGAAAAATTTTGCTCAAATTCTGCGGTATTGGTGTATTGATTGCATTGCATTGGATTACTTTTTTTGGTTCTATAAAATTAGCGAATGCTTCGATTGCGCTCATTTGTATGGCAACGACCAGTCTGTTTACCTCCTTTATGGAGCCGATTCTTACTGGCAGGCCGTTCAAATGGTATGAAGTTGTTTTGAGTTTATTCATCATCCCTGGTATGTGGCTGATTGTTGATTCCACCGAAGTTTCTATGAAAATGGGGATATGGGTCGGTTTGACTTCTGCATTTTTAGTGAGTTTGTTTTCGATTTTCACCAAAGAACTGGTACATCACGCCAACGCCTACGAAATCACTTTTATGCAAATTGGTACTGCTTGGTTATTCATCAGTTTGATTTTGCCTTTCTATTTTTATTACGAACCATCAACAATATTTCTACCTGTCGGAATGGATTGGCCATATTTACTGGTTTTAGCCTTGCTTTGCACTACCTTTGCCTACTCGCTTTCGCTAAAAGCCTACAATCATTTGAGCGCATTTGCGGTAAACCTAACGGTCAATTTAGAACCCGTTTATGGAATTGCAATGGCTTACTTTTTATTAAATGATGCAGATGAACTATCTCCAAATTTTTATTGGGGCGTTTTAATCATTATAGCGACAGTGTTTAGTTACCCACTTTTTAGAAAATTATTCGAGAAGAAAGTTGAAAGTTAAAGGTTATAGGTTCTCGCTATTTTCAACTTTGAATTTTGAACTTTCAACTTTGAACTTTAAAACTATGAGTCAAGAAGAAAATATAGGAGATTGGATTATATATAAAAACAACCAACTCATCGCCATCAATAAACCTGCGGGTGTCCCTGTCCAACCAGACAAACAAAAAGATAAATCATTGAAGGATTTGGTAGAAATTTATTGCAAACACCCTGTGCATGTCATTCATCGTATTGACCGACCGGCAAGTGGCGTGGTGCTTTTCGCAAAAAATAAAAAAGCTGCTGCTCATCTCGGAGAACAATTTAAAAGTCGAAAAATAGAAAAGTCATACCTCGCAATCGTCAAAGAAAAACCAGCCGAAAAGGCCGCTACCCTCTCCCACTTTTTAGAAAAACATACAAAAGGTAATTTTTCAAAAGCACACACAGCAGCCGTAAAAGACAGTAAAGAGGCCAAACTCAGTTACCAAGTCATAAGCAAAAGCGATAAGTACAATTTACTAAAAATCGAGTTACAAACAGGAAGGCATCATCAGATCCGGTCGCAGTTATCTGCGATTGGTTCGCCTATCAAAGGAGATGTAAAATATGGTTTTAGGCGAGGAAATCGCGATCGTTCCATACATTTGCATGCGTGGAAGATCAATTTCAAACATCCTGTTACGAAGGAGCTCGTTAAGTTGGTTGCGCCATTGCCAGTAGAGGATTCATTGTGGAAGTTTTTTGATGAGAAGATTTGACTACAATGAATTGAGTGAAAACTGTCCCCCTTTGGAGGGGGTGCCCAAAGGGCGGGGGTGGAATTAACACAAAGAAAAGATGATTCCACCCCCTACCCCTCCAAAGAGGAATAGTTTCTACTCAATTCATTATCATGATAAAAAGAAACCCAGTCAGTAACTTTATAGAAAAAAAAGAAATTTCGGTTTGCCGGCTCTAAGCCGTCCAACCGATAAGCACCAAAAATTAAAAAAATTGGAAGAACAAAAAAGAACAGACGTCAACACCCTTGGAGAATTTGGACTAATCGAACACTTAACTAAAGGATTCGACCGTAAAAATGAAAGCACAATTTACGGCGTTGGTGATGACGCAGCAGTCATCGCGCGTGACGGCGATATGTTGACCGTTGTTTCAACAGATATGCTCATGGAAGGCATTCATTTTGACTTAGCGTACACACCGTTGAAACACCTTGGCCACAAAGCCATTTCGGTCAATGTTTCTGACATTTATGCGATGAATGCCATACCTGAGCAGGTGACTGTTTCAATTGCCATTTCCAATCGATTCTCCGTAGAAGCTTTGGAGGAATTGTATGCAGGAATTCGAGTAGCATGTAAAGATTATAATGTGGATTTGGTTGGTGGTGATACGACTTCCTCAATAAAGGGAATTGCCATCAGCGTAACTGCGATTGGTAAGGTTCATAAAGACAAAATCACTTATCGAAATACTGCAAAACCAGGCGACATTATTTGTATAACGGGTAATGTCGGAGCTGCCTATTTAGGTTTACAATTATTGGAAAGAGAGAAACAAATTTTCCTCGAAAATCCAGATGTAAAACCTGATTTGGATAATCAAAACTACCTCGTTGGCCGTCAATTGAAACCAACTGCTCGCAGGGACATGATCATCCTTTTTGGAAAAAGTAAAATCGTACCTACATCTATGATTGATATTTCGGATGGCGTGGCTTCGGAGTTGTTTCATATTTGTAAACAATCAGGAGTCGGAGCAGTTTTGGAAGAAAACGGTATGCCACTTCATCCAAAAACAGAAGAAATGGCTTTCAATTTCAAAATGGATCCTGCCACTGTTGCATTGAGTGGCGGAGAGGATTATGAATTGCTTTTTACTATCAAACCAGAAGATTTAGAAATCATCAAATACTTACCAGATATCTATATCTCAGGTGATATTGTTGAAAAAGAGGAAGGTATCAAACTGCATACGAAAGGTGGCAATATTCATGATTTGAAAGCGCAGGGGTGGAAGCATTTTTAGTACCGAATCTATTCTTTCTACAAAGTGTCGAACACCTCGAAGGTGTCCGACACTTTTATTTTAATACGCTTGCTACTCCAAAACCAACTTCCTCAACAAACTGCCAGTCATTGCTGACAGACCACCAACCAAACCACCAATCAAAGCCGTTGTCAATATCAGCCCCATACTCGAAAGTCCTTTAAAAATTTGTCCTAATTGGCTTGAAAGAATGCTCTCATTTTGACCATCGAGATATCCTGCATACAAACCCCACAAAAGGGCAATTCCCAAAAAGCCAGCTAAAAAACTAAAAACTGGTTTGGTTCGAAAAACCAATGCAGCAATTGCTGCCACTATGCCAATCACCCACCACGGCAGAAAGTTTAATAAAATACCAGATAGCAAAAGCGTTATTAGAAATATAAAAAAAGCGTTTTTCATACTATTTAAATTAAGTTCCTAAGAAAAAGGAGTATTAACGGTGGGACGGCTCAACCCAAGCAAAAGAGATAATTCTTGACAAAAATTCTTCGAAAAAAGCATACCCGTGCCACCGTTTAGTTCATCACCGCAATTAGAATCATTTAAATTCTTGTTTAAAAAGGATAGGTTGGCGATTATCATTTACGTTTTTCATAAAGAAAAGCTCGTAGAAATTGCCATTAGACCAATCTTCAATCGAGTTATCATAAAATTTACTGGCTGGATTTCCTGACTGACCACCTGGGAAAACACCCCATGCTTTTGTTTCTTCTCCAAGCTCTACAACCATACGCCATGATGGGCCAGCAGTTTTTTGAATTGCATTGATGGCTTCTTTATAACCTCCAGTTGAAATATTCTTCCGTGAAAAACCAGGCAACTTTGCCATGTGATCAATATCGGTGGCTCGATAGTCTTCCCAAGTATAATCTTTGTCACCTAATTCTGTTTCGAGGCTCTCCGCCATTCTTAAAAAGGCAAAAGTTACTATTTCTCTTGGCCCTTCTTTTTCAACCGTTTTTTGAATATCAAAAAAGGAGTTGAGTGGATCTGTTTCTAAAATTTCAATTGTTCTCCAATCACTTGGGTAAACAATTGGATTCGATTTGTTTAGTGCTTCCATTTCATCCCACATCAAATCACGGAACTTGAGGCGCCAATCTTCAAAAAGTAAGGGAGCAATCGCATCCTTTTCAAAACTAAAATTCCAGTCTTCCAATATTTTCAAAAGCCCAAACTGCAAAGGTGTCAATTCGTTTTTATCTAAATATTTTATCAACTGAGGCAGAAGCTCCTCTGCCAAAATACTTTCGTTATTCATCTGCAAATTCATCATATCTACAGCGGTGACATTTTGCATAGAATCCAACTTCCGATTGATGATGCGACCTCTATAATGATTGAAATTTCCAGAAATGGGAAATGGATAAGTTTCGTCTGCTGACACCTGATTCGCCGAAGACAAAAACCCTTGTTCGGGATTCAAAGACTGAGGCATTTGAGAGGAAGGAATAATGCCCTGCCAAGCGTTTTTACGATTACTACCATCTAAAATGAATTTACCTTGATTTTCCTTTTTAATCGGGATCTGACCACTCACTTTCAAAGCAATATCTCCGTCCTTTGAAGCAAAAACAAAATTCTGATTTGGATGCTTGTAGTAGTGGGTTGCTTCAATAAAATCTTTGTGATTCTTTGCACTATTAAAATTCCAAAAGGTTTTCCAAATCATATCATTCTCAACATCATGCGAAATCCAGCGAACGGCCATATCTTGATAGAGTGAATTTTCACCTTCCTCAAAAACAGGCCCCCAATGAGTGTATTTGACAGTGTCGTAAACCATTCCACTACCCTTCACATTTATTTCCTCTATACGGGTTTCGATTGGCGTTGCTTTTCCGTCCAAAAGATAGCTTTGTTTTTGAGTATCGACCCATTTTATTTTATACCAATCTTTTACATCATGACCTCCATTGGTCGTTCCCCAAGCGATATTTTCGTTGAAACCAATTACCACCCCTGGCACACCCGTAAACGAAACGCCATAGCAATTGACCTCAGGCGTGTTGATTTGAACTTCATACCAAATCGCTGGCAACGTCATTTGTAAATGCGGATCATTACATAAAATTGGATAGCCACTTTCAGTTTTGGAACCAGCGACTACCCAATTATTACTTCCTATGAAATCTGCTCCTCTTTCAATTGATTCATAACCATTTACTGGTTCATGAAATCCTAAATCAATTGAATCCGAGGTAGGAAGATTTGGTAATTCATTTTGAGTATTCCACACTGTACCTTTTGGAATGATTGGGTCTTCTTTTGGATTTCGATTTGGGAATAGATACTCATAAGTCTCTGAACCAAATGCTTTCAACAAATTACTATTTTCTAAATCAAACTCACGGCTGTTGAGCGCTTGCTCCATTGATTTATAAAACTGGGCGCTTTTCAAAATCGACCAAGGTTCTGGTTTATAATTCAAAAGTTTATATTCAATTGGATAATCCTTTGGACTCAATTGATTGATATAACGGTTGACACCATTTACATAGGCTTCGAGTTTGCTCAACGCTGTTTTATCAGATTTCCAAACTGCTGAAACATCTTCGGCAGCTTTGAGCAAGCCTAATCTTCTTTGGCGTTTGTCAAATTCGAGCATTTTATCGCCCAAAATTTCTGCCAACCGACCAGATGAAGAACGGGTCGAAATATCCATTTGCCAAAGTCTATCTCTTGCCGTAACATATCCTTGAACAAAATAGGCGTCTTCCATTGATTGGGCAAAAATATGTGGCACTCTGCGCTCATCAAATGCTACAGTCACTTTGTCTTTCAAACCATCAAAATCAAATTGCTGATTTGTGAATTCATCGTCCACTTTTGTGTTTTGCCAAAACCCAGAAAAAGGACTCAAAAAATTGCCTAAAGGCGGAATGTTAGCCTTACCTATTTTTAATTCATTATTTAAAATGAAAATTAAGCCGACGGTAATTAAAAGGGAAAGTATTAAAGGAAGAAGTTTCATCTATTAATTGAATGGATTGTTGATTTGGCTAAGGTAAAAAATGACTTCTTTAATTATCGAATAGATCGGATTTAATTGTGAATGAGTTCGAATTGATGCCTCCTACCCGATGGTTTTCAAAAAACAAATAAAATCGGTAGCAGGGATATGGTTTGAAAGATAAAATGAAGTTTAAATTCACTAATTTTAAAAAAATTTAAACCCATGCCACCCATTGTGTATTACTCAAAAAATAGAACCATATCGTAGGCTATGCTTAGTTTTTTTATCTCAATTAGCAAAAAAATAAGCACTCGTTGCGTACAAACTATTTGATAATAAAGTCTATTGAGATTGAAGTAATTGTGCAACTAAACGGCCTAACTAAGTTAATTTTTATCTTTTTGATGAGATTTACCTATTTTTTTACTTAAAAATGGCAAAAATAGGGCATAAATTTCCTAAAATAATAATCACTCAAAAAACATCTAAACACTTTATTATCAATGAGTTACAACTCGGCGCTTCTATTAAATTGATGTCACAAAAAATGCATGTATAAGTACAAGCTCGTTTATAATCCAAGCATAAGGCATTAACTTGCGTCATAATTTAATTGAAAGTAGTTTTTGTGTTTATTTGTTTGGGTTAGAAACCCTCGTTCATTTGAATGGGGGTTTTCTTTTTTCAGCAAAATGAGCTAAGAGCTTGTTTAAATTTGGTTCTATGTTGAATCAAGTGTGTGCATTCAATTAAGAAACATTGATCGAGGCAAAAAACGCAGACAATGCCTTAGCATTGGTGAGTATTTTTAAGCTTGAAAAACCTCATTATCAATCACTTTTCCTTCACTAATTTTTTGAAATCGGGAACTTATTTTTTGAGCGTTCCTAAATTCTATCAATTGGCTACAAGTGGCAAATTTAATTTTGTATTGTGTTAAAAAGCCTTTGATGCTCTGGCATCAAACAAACCCAGGATGCTAAGGCAGTGCCTACGTTTTTTGCCTTATTCAAAACAAAATTTCCTCACTTTCGCTCAATCATAGAATTTTAAACAAGCTCCAATACGAAAAAAGCCCCGAAGTAAAACTTCGAGGCTTTTTTTCTTGCAATTAATTGTTCTTAGAAAGAACTATTTTCTTTTACAGGAAGTGAAGGCTCCGCTTCTTTCTTGTTTACTTTTCCTTTGATGGTCAACACTACAGTGTTTTCACCGTTTTCGTTAGTCGTCAAAGTAACTCTCTTAGTGAAAGGCCCTACTCTGTTTGTGTCATATCTTACTTCGATAGCAGATTCTTCTCCTGGCATAATTGGAGTTTTTGGATAACTTGGTACAGTACATCCACAACTTCCTTTTGCATTAGTGATTACCAAAGGAGCAGCACCTGTATTCGTAAATTTAAAAACTCTTAATGGCTCACTACCTTGGTCGATAGTTCCATAATCAAGCGTTAAAGTTTCGAAATCCATTTTAGGACTATCTGCAGTATTTGCATCTTCAGTTACAACTTTTGCATCTTTGATTACGTCAGTTTGAGCAAAAGAAACGGTAGCAATCAATGCTACTAATGATAATAGAGAAAGTAATTTCTTCATCTTAAAGAATAGTTTTAAAGGTTTAGCAGGGAAGAGAACCGTAAATAATTCATGGGATTCTCTTTTGCTGAAAATATTTTTTGAAAATAGATTATTTCAAATAGCAGTTGCAAATTTCTGAATTTAAGGTCTTTCTTGTTGTTAACCGATAGTTAATCGAACTTTAAGGTAACTCTAAAGACCGTAAAACCACTTTTTGGACGCCATAAGGCAAGTTTTTGTTACACCTTTAATTTAAAAATTAAGTTATTAACTTTTTTTTAATAATCAGAGGGGTTACCTAAGATCTTTGTTGATAAATTTCATGACCATCACAACAGCGTCTTCTGTTAGAAATGCACTTTGCATTTCTTCCTTAATGACATCCATTACCATTCCATATTCACCAAATACTTGCGTGCTCATGGTATTGGAGCGGATTTCCAAATCTTTATAGGATTTCAATCTTTCGATAAATTGAAGAATCGGCGTTCCATATTCTTGATTCAATGGATACATACTTATTTCAACTGAGAGATTCATCTTATTGTTTTTAAATTACTTATATGAATCAGGAGTTGGGTTTTCATCAGCCTTCGGCGGACACGTAGCACCTTGCTTCAGCAAGGTGATTGATTGAAAAAAATAGTTGGCTTTAGCCGAAAACAAAAACGAATGTTCGGCTAAAGCCACCAATTGTAACCAGTTTACACCAAGCTAAAGCTTGGTGCTATGAAAATTGCAATTCGAAGCCTGATTCTCATAACTTCTACAAAAGAACCTTTTTTCCATTCAATTCTGTTACATATTTTAAAATTATCCCATAACTTTCCCACTTTGTTATTATAGGACATTTAACACTCCCCTTTGGCAACCTTTTTGGTCAAAACAAAACATTAGAATAGTCGTTATAAATAGGCACAAACACCCTGAAACCAATTAAGAAATAAAAAGCGGCCGATAAACTCGCATATCACAGATAAATATGGCAAAAGATAATCACCAATTATTAATAGAAAAGTTAGATTCATTTATTCGTAAATATTATCTAAACAACTTGATTCGTGGGGTACTATATACTACTGCACTTTTGTTGGTTCTTTTCTTAGGATTTAGTCTTTTAGAAAATTACTACTATTTCTCTTCAACGACTCGAAAAGGAATGTTTTGGACATTCTTACTTACGAGTGGCGTTGCATTGGGTTGGTGGGTTTTCTCTCCACTTTTACAATATTTTAAACTTGGAACTCGAATTAGTCACGAACAAGCTGCTGCTATTATCGGCGAACACTTCGGAGGTGTGAAAGATAAATTGTTGAACGTTTTGCAATTGAAAGACCAAGCAGAAACTTCTTCTAACCGTGATTTGATTTTGGCGAGTATCAATCAAAAATCTGAAGACATTAAATTAGTTCCTTTCAAATCAGCAATTGATTTGGGCGCTAATCGCAAATACTTAAAATACGCATTGCCGCCTTTGGCAATTTTGTTGGGGATTCTATTTATCAACTCCAGTTTGATTACTGCCCCAACGAATCGTTTGCTTCAAAACAATAAAGAATTTGAACGCCCTGCCCCATTTCATTTTGATTTGGAAACGGAGGAGTTGAGAGTTGTTCAGTTTGAAGATTTTCCAATTACTGTAAAAGTGGATGGAGATGCCTTGCCAAACGATGTTTTCATTGATTTTGAAAACGTCCAATATCGCTTGAAAAAAGAAAATGCGAACACCTTCACCTACAATTTTACAAACGTTCAAAAAAACATGCCTTTTAGGTTGTTTTCTGGAACTGTAAAATCTGATGATTACGAATTGGAGGTTTTGAAAAAGCCAAATATTACTGGTTTTGAGGTTCAATTGAAATATCCTGCATACATCGGCAGAAAAAACGAAACACTTCAAAGTATCGGCGATTTGGTCATTCCAGCCGGCACGAATATCAATTGGATTTTTAATACTCAAAATACAGATGAGGTCGCTGTAAAATTCACAGGTTCACCACTCAAAGCGATTGAGCGCCGAAGCGACGAAATGTTCCTTTTCAGCAAAAGAGCTTTGAAAGATCAGAACTATCAATTGTTTATTTCTAATGAGCAATTGCCAGTTGCAGATAGCATTTCCTATGCTTTGTCAGTGATTCAAGATCAACATCCGACTATCAAATCCGAATTATTTCAAGATAGTACTGAGCGTCGTTTGCAATATTTCGCAGGCGAGGTGAGTGATGATTATGGTTTGAAAAATTTAACTTTTAACTACCGAGTGACTAGTGAAACTGGAAATCAAGGACCTCAACAAACAGAAACTATTCGTTTTGACGGAACGACTGCTGGGCAGTTTGATTATACATTTGATATGTTCAAATTGGATTTGAAACCAGGGGAAGATGTAACCTACTTCTTTGAGGTCTGGGATAACGATGCTGTTAATGGAAGCAAATCTGCCCGTACGAATCTGATGCAATTTCAAATGCCTACAATTGAAGAGTTGGAAGAACAAGAAGAGGAAAACGATGATGAGATTAAGAAAGATTTGTTCGAAGCTATGAAAGAAAGTAAGAAATTGAAAGAGGACATGAAGAAGATGCGTGAGAAAATGTTGCAAGAGAAAAACCTCGATTGGCAAGACAAAAAAGAATTAGAAAAATTGTTGGAACGCCAAAAAGAGCTGCAAAAGCAAATCCAAGATGCAAAAGAAAAATTCGAAGAAAATCAAAAAAATCAAGAAGAGTTTGATAAACAAGACGAGGAAATCTTGGAGAAGCAAGAGAAATTGAACGAGATGTTTGAAAAAGTAATGGATCCAGAAACTCAGAAATTGATGCAAGAAATCGAAGAGTTGATGGAGAAATTGAAAACAGAAGAGGCCCTCGAAAAAATGGAGGAGATGGAGATGAATGATGAGGAGATGGAAATGGAATTGGACAGAATGTTGGAAATGTTCAAAGAAATGGAAATGGAAATGGAAATGGAAAAAGCCATCGAAGACCTCGAAAAATTAGCGGAGAAGCAAGAAGAGTTAGCCGAAAAAACAGAAAATAGAGAAGAGTCTCAAGAGGAACTCAAAAAAGAACAAGAAGAAATCAATAAGGAATTTGAGGAAATAGAAAAAGAATTGGAGGACATTGAAAAGAAAAATGAGGAATTAGAAAAGCCTCAAGATTTGCATGATACGGAAGAAGAGGAAGAAGAAATCAAAGAAGACATGCAAGAAAGTTCTGAATCACTCGAAAAGCAAGACAACAAAAAAGCAAGCGGAAAGCAGAAAGATGCGGGCGAGAAGATGAAGAAAATGGCTGAAAACATGAAGAGCCAAATGAAGTCAGGCGAAATGGAGCAAATGGAAGAAGACATGCAGGCTTTGCGTCAGCTGTTGGAAAACTTAGTTACGCTTTCGTTCGATCAAGAAAACTTGATGGATGAATTTGGCCCAACCAAAATCAATACCCCTCGTTATGTTGATTTGGTTCAACAACAATTCAAATTGAAAGATGACTTCAAATTGATAGAGGATACCCTTCACTCTTTGAGCAAGCGAGTACACCAAATCGAAAGTTTTGTAACTGAAAAAGTAGTAGAAGTAAAACAAGACATGGGTACGAGTATCAAAGAATTAGAAGAGCGTCGTAAACCAAACGCTGCCGAAAAGCAACGTAAGGTGATGAAAAATGTAAACGACTTGGCATTAATGCTCAGTGAAACCATGGAGCAAATGCAGCAGCAAATGTCTGGACAAATGCAGGGCAATCAGATGTGCAACAAACCAGGTGGCAAAGGTCAAGGTCAGAAACCATCCGACAAAATAAGCCAAGGTCAAAAGTCATTGAAAGAGCAGCTTGAAAAGATGAAGGAGAACATGAAAAACGGTGGCAAAGATGGTAAAGGTGGACAAGGTGGCAGCAGTAAGGAGTTCGCCAAAATGGCAGCTAAACAAGCAGCCATGCGAGAGGCCATGCGTAAAAAGCAACAACAAATGCAGCAGCAAGGAAAAGGAGACCCACTGCTACAAGAAATCATTGATGAAATGAATAAAA